>NZ_JBQXDJ010000008.1:0-106623 GCF_052601015.1 Chitinimonas violaceus
GGATTGGATCTGGTTCTACAATCACGAACGCCCTAACATGGCCTTGGGCGGTATTACCCCAATACAGCGGCTGGCCATGGTCGCATAGCGCTACTTCTGACTCCCCTTAAAAATGGGGGGATTACCGAGGGATTGGATTACGGGAGTTTTGTTTTCTTGTAATTCAGTCTGTTCGTTTATCGCTGAATGGATTTATTGACTGTCTCCTCCTGAGTAAGTACCAAACCATCTTGGCCCTGTAGCCAAAAGTTTGGTTCGGTTGCTATCTCCATTGACGTAAACCCTCATGAATCTAGATAAGCAGACACAACTGTCAGCACGGCTGATCGTGAGCCATTGAAGGCTGTTGCTTGAAGTTCCAAAATGAAATGACCCTGGCACTTAGGGAAACTGCCCAATGTCATTTCCAGTTGTTTGTTTGATAATGACGGACGAATTGGTTCTAGCACGACTATGTAAGTGGCAACTGGTCGATTATTGAATTTATCGTAACAACATCGAGCCCTACGACGATTTTGGTTTCGCTTCAGTGTTCGTTGCTTACTATGCGCTTAACAGTAGCAGCTATGAATGTATTGAAGTGCGGCGTGGATATCAGATTTGAGTAATTTTCCAAGCAAGCGCTATTAAATCCTCATCTTTTACTCGTTAGTGGTATGAAGAATTTATATCCTATTTAATATATTGAGAAATAAAGTGGTAGCAAAGTTAACTGAAAGCCAACATGCAGAAATCTCTGTCTTATGTGATCAAGGCGAGGAATTTGAACGTACTGGTCAGCATGAGTTGGCGAGGGAAAAATATATTGCCGCATTAGGGGCGTTGCCAAGGAATACGCATGACTATGAGTTGGCGACTTGGTTGTATGCGGCGGTTGGCGATATTTGCTTCCATATGGGGAAGATGCGCGAGGCATTGAAATATTTTTCCCACGCTGTTCAATGTCCATTGGGTATGGGCGACCCGTTGATTCATCTACGGTTAGGGCAGTTGTACTACGAGGTGGCGTACTTCGAGAAAGCGGAGGAGGAGCTGGCCAAGGCCTACCGGGATGCTGGTGTGGCCATATTCCGAGATGACGACCCCAAGTATTTCCAGTTCCTGGAAGCCCGTATTGCTATTTAGTAGCTAGATAAGGCTTATTGGGTAGGGCATTACTTGTTGAAGGCAGTAAACTATTCATTGCTTTTGTACTTGGCTTGGCACTTGTCTTTTTTAAGTGAACTTAAGTAAGTAGATACGGTCTTTTATTAGTCCGTTTCTGGTTTGACACTAATGCTTGGTGTTCTTGCCTTTGCTAACTCTTCAGCCACTGTCCCTGCCTATTTTTATGCATACCATACACGCCTTAGCTGCAGCCATTTTGCTTTCCGCAAGTAGTTTTACGCATGTTGCAGCATCAGATTTCCCTCAAAATTTTCTGTATTTAAGCTCGGGTGATTTGATACAGTTCGAAGACTTTATTAAACGATCAGATATTAATGGCGTGCAGATTGTTTATAACTGGAAAAGTTTGGAGATGTCGAAAGGCGAGTACGATTTCTCGCGGATTGAACAGGATTTGAAATACCTGAGCGGTCTGAATAAAAAGCTGTTCATTCAGGTTCAAGATCGCTTCTTCATGCCAGAAGACCGGAATGTACCGGCCTATCTGATGCAGGATGCCATCTATAAAGGCGGCATCGTGCAGCAATACGATAATCCGGGTGAAAACAAGCCAGTGGGGAGCGGTTGGGTTGCCCAGCAATGGAACCCGGCAGTACGTCAGCGTTTTCAGTCCCTGCTGACTGCTTTGGCGGGTCAGTTCGATGGCCGGGTGATGGGTGTTAATTTGCCGGAAACAGCGATTGATCTGGACATGAAGCGCAATAAAACCGGGTTCAGTTGCAATAAATACTTTGACGCGACGATGGAGAACCTCGGTTTTGCCAGAAAGGCGTTTAAGAAATCTCACGTCGTGCAATACGTCAATTTCTGGCCGTGTGAGTGGAATAACGACCACAAATACATGTCGCGTATCTTCGCTTTTGCCACAAGCAAGCGTATTGGTCTGGGTGGGCCCGACATTGTGCCGGGTCGTGAAGCGCAAATGAAGAATGCTTATCCATTCTTCAATAAGTACAAGGGCAAGTTGGATCTGGTTTCGATGGCAGTTCAAGAGCCTACGTTGACCTACACCAACCCCAGTACGAAAAAGCCGTTCACACGCGATGAGTTTTCCAGTTTCGCCAAAGATTATCTGGGCGTGAACATTATTTTCTGGAGTACGCAGTCGCCTTGGTTGAAAGAGAAGCCTGCTGCTGTGAATTAGCGAAGGCACAATCGCAGATTGTCAGGCTTTCCTTCTACCGTTTAGTAAATGTCACTACCCCACTACAAGGTTGAGATGTTTAGAGTCTGCTTACGATTTGTCTTGAGCAGCTGTCAGCAGGGTGCAGACCAGCACGTAAGCCCATTTCACGGCTGCGTAGCCAGATCGTAATCAGGTTCTTAAGGCTGTCCACTTGCTGTTTCTGTTACTGGCTTACGCCCCATTGCAGATGGCCAGCATTTAGTACCAAATCCATTGCTGCCATGGCGCTTGCCTATTGGTTATTGGAAACAGCGCTACCTCATTGCCTGCGGTATAGGTTAAGGCCGACCGCGGGTAGGCGACACTGATCAGCCGGTCTTCGTTATACCGCCATTGGGAGGTAGGTGGTGGTTGCTGGGCGCTACTGTCGGTACATGCTGTAGCGGAAGTGATATGTGCAGTACCTGTTGCTGAATCTATGGTAGGGCCGTGCGGCGAAAGGCAATGCGCCCCGGTGATACTGATGAGCTGGCCCGTTTCATCTTGCCGCCAGAGTTGGAACACTTTGTTGCCATCGCAGGGTGCTACGGATACGGATAGTGCTTCATCTATGATTGACGCCGTTAACGCTTCTCCATCAATATCGGCGGGGACGCGTTGGGCATTGGTAGCGAGCCTGCGTGCTTCCAAACAATGCTTTTGTTTGCTGCCGGCTGGTCGCCACTTCGAAACAAGTTGGCGAAATGATTTTGATAGGGCTTCTGGCCTGACGACCTTAACAGTAAATACCGCCATGCCGGCTTTGCCGTCGGTGGTCTGAAAGTCGAAGAATACTCGGCTCAGCTCTTGTTCTACCTCGGTTGTTGTAGTTGCTGGTGCACTGCCAGCCAATGTTTGGATTTTGAGCGTAAATGCATTGTTAGTCTGGTGGTCTATTTCCGCGGTGATAAGTGGGTTTTCACTTTTAACTTGTGGTGTCCGAGAAAGCGAGGTCTCCATGGGTAGCACCTGTATGTCCACTTTCGCCGTTGCACCTTCTGCCAGCACTAATTTGTGTTTGCTGAGGACGACCCCCAGGTTGTTGTCGGTTGGCGTAGGGCCGGTGTTTTTGGGCATGCCACCATATAGTGCTTCCAGCGCGTCGATGTCGCCGTTGGAAAGGGTATCGCGTGGCCATGGTCTTACCGGCGTATTGGGGTCTCGCAACGAGAGAAAGCGGTCGAGTTCGTAGTGCGTTACCGAGCCATAATCGTAAGCACCTATCGCAACGCCTTTAGCTTGCTTGCCGACTTGACCGGCAAGAGGGTGTGGTCGGACGTTTATATATTGGTCACGGTCTGGCCTCGCGTGCTCATGAAGCAGTCCCAAGGTGTGCATCAATTCATGCAGCATATCGTGTACGGTCTGGCAGCTCGCACTTAATGTAAGTGCCTGTGGCCCGCCGTCTCGCCCGATGGAAGAGTGACACATGGGGTAGTGGTTGCTGTCGGTCAGGTAGATATAGTCGGGTTCCGTTGTCCGCTCGACAAAATGCACTGCACTGTTTTCGGAAATATGGCTGGCAGCAGTAAGGAATGCCTGGCGTGCTTTGGGTGAGGCATTGGTCAGTACGTAAGGTACTTTACGGTCTGACCAGCGCTTGATGCTGGGATGCGTATGGCCACGCTTTACACGTACTGCTTTGGTTGCTTCGTCGTCACGGTTGTTTAGGCCTGCTTTCTGCCACGACCGCTCCGCGGCTTGGGCTACGTTCATCATCAGCATGGGTAAGATACAGGCATTCAACGACATTATGACTTTGCTGCAGCATCGATCCATGTTGCTACTCCTTTAACCAACACGATTTCGTATGAGTTCTTAGAGCCTGTTTACGACCTTGCTAAGCAGCCGCGATCAGCGCTTGTGTGTTGCTCGAAAGTATCCAGAAAGAGGATGTCGAACTCACTATTGTGCTTTACACCAAGGAGTTTGCAGCCTCACGTAACCAGAAGATTCTGGCTCGGGTACGATGCTTCATTCCGATTCACGGCTGCTTGCAGGGGGGAGTAAACAGGCCTTTCGTGGTGACTCTGTACGAAGGGACTCCCGCGCGTTGGGACCAGGTCCAATACGGCTTGTTCGTGGCATTGGTCAACTACAGGAAGAATGGGCAGTATTAATTCAAGATTCAGTGAAATGGCCTGTTTATTGATGTAAGTACATGGTTCACTGCTGGCATGTCTTCTCAAGAATCTGACCAAAGTTTTGCCTATGGGTGGTAGACCCTGACCAGTTCTAGGGTTGAATGTGGGTCGCGTTTTATCTGGTCTGTTCAACCATGTCTTTGATAACCCCATGCTGGATAGCGCGCAGGCATTGCACTTCGCCAGCAAACTTGGCGGCAAGTTCTGGCCGTTGTTGTATCAGTAGGGCATTTTCCGCCTCTACCTCGGTGTACAGCGCGGCTGTTTCGGTTTGAATACGGGTACGCAGGTTGTCGAGCAGGCGTTCAGCGGTTGCTTTGGCCAGGTTCAGTATTGCGCCAGCTTCCAGCAGCAAGGCCCGGGTGACATCCGCAAAGTGCTGTACGTTCAGGATGGGCCACGCCAGCATGGTTTGGTTTGGCCAGCCCGTCTTGCCGAAAGCGCGCATGTCGTATGCCGCAACACTCAACAAGTCGTAATGCGGTGCGAGTTGAATACCTTCCTGCGAAACCAGGAAGCTCAAGTTTTTTAGGTGTGCGTCGCTATTGCCAACCAACACATTGAGGACCAACCAGGAAAATAACCGGGTGCGTGCGACAGCTGGACTGCGACATGCAGTAGCCAGTGCCGCGAGATTCTGCATGCTGCCTTGGCTGTATTTGAAGCTGCGGTCCAGGCCAAGTAGCTGGCAGGCATCGATAACATGACGTCGTTGCCAGCCTTGCGCATTTTTGACCCGGTCGAACCGGTTGATGAGATATATCGGTTCAGGCACATAGCGCCGGTGTACATCCGGCACATCGAGTCCCAGCTTGCGCGCAAGGCGCATAACAAACCATTCATTGGCTACTGAATGTGGGTAGTCGGCATCGGGGTGGTCCGGCTTCAGGATATGGGTCGATGGCGTTGCGCCGCCGGGCTCAAACAATTTGCCGTCTTGCAGCACGACAGCGAGCTTATGTTGTGCCCCGGCGAGCGACATGCGCTTGATTGCAGCGTGTGTCAGCGGTGCTCGCGGCAATTGGCGGATTCGCGCGGCCAATGCATCGTCGGCCAGCAGCCGCAACGTATCCGGGCCCTGTGCTGTATGGCCTGGCGGCAGCAAGGTGACCGACCCGGCAGACTCAGCACCGTAATAAGCCAATAGGCCGAAAGCGTCTGCCGTATCAATCCGGGCATCATTGGCCAGCAGGGCGCGTTGGCTGTCTTCTGGCAACAGGTTATCGAAGTACCATTGCACCGGGCGCAGGGTTGCACCATCCAGCAGGCTTTCATCTGCATTTTTTAGGGGCAAGTGTGGGCTTAATGGAAAACTATGCGGGCTTTGCTGCCAGCTGGCGCTATAGCGAAAAGCCCAAATGCCGTTTACCTCCTGCAGGGTACCGATTGCCTCGTCGTTGATGAGGGCGACCAATTGGCGTTCCG
This sequence comes from Chitinimonas violaceus, assembly GCF_052601015.1. Classification (NCBI taxonomy): domain Bacteria; kingdom Pseudomonadati; phylum Pseudomonadota; class Betaproteobacteria; order Neisseriales; family Chitinibacteraceae; genus Chitinimonas; species Chitinimonas violaceus. The sequence continues at coordinate 5,902 of NZ_JBQXDJ010000008.1, forward strand.
TCATGACGGGTCTCGGTTTGCGGATTCGGCGGCCATCAAGGTGGCGACATCGTCCGGTACATCAAGCACAACATGTATTCCAAGTCCTTCCAAGACCTGGAATAACTTACCCCATTGGACGGACTCACCACCCCGTTCGATCTTGCCAAGAAAGTTCTCGCTGACACCAATACTGCCGGCGGCATCGTCCTGGCGTATACCTTGGGCTTTTCGGCTGGCTCTGACCACCTTGCCGATCTCAGCAGCTTGTTTGACAGGTATCTTCATAAAAATCCTCACGTTCGTGAGGATTATGGCAGTCAACCAGTTAATAAGAAACAAAATCCTCATGATCATGCGGATTTTTATTATTTGAATGAGAAGGTGCGAAAAATCCTTACGATCGTGAGGATTTTTCGGCGAAATAGATCGCTTAGAACTTGTGCAAAGTCTCACGAGCTAGAGCGAGGCAAGGAGGAAATAGCTGAGGAAGCAGAATTTACACGTGGTAAATGAGCATTCCGAGGGTGTTTTCAACGCCGTATTGCTGACGCACAGCAGTATTTGAACAGGTTCTTACTTTTCCTGAGCTTGGTAGGCATATCCCCAGGGTAAACCGCCAGAACAGTGTGACATGACCAGACATCGGCAAACCCGGCAAGCCGAGAACGAGAGCCTATAACCCAAGGTAGCCCGCCGACTTACCCAGCCGCGGGTGATCAGGTCTAGGAATCGGCTTAGAGTCTATCGCGAGCATGCCTTAGCAGGGCAAGCGCAAAATGGCGGTAAGTCGGTTCAGCATAAAAAGTGGGCTGCGTCATGCAGCACTATAAAAGCAAGCAGGAGGACCTATGGATACACCACCCTTTCCCAATGCCATGTCAGCGCAAGATCTGTGCTTAGCCATTGTTTGGTCTTGCTGAGTATTGGCTAGATATAAAAACATAGTAAGTAGATATTGATGTCCGCTTGTAAAAGGTTCATGTGAGCCGTTGTTCTGTATTGGGCATCTGTACAGGAAATCATGTCGGTAAAGAATCGACGTGGTTGCCTATTTTTTGGTAATGCGTATTGGAGTAAATAGTCACCTTGGTACTTTTAATTACTTTCAAGGTGCATTTTTTAATTAAATGCTTGGATTTAATTTTTGGCATTAATTGCAATTGATATTCATGCGTGAGGAACTACTGTGCTACTTGCCTTGTGAGTTGCATAGAGAGCAAAAAGGCAAGTTATTGTTAGAGCACGACCAAAATGAGTTGGCGTGTATTTCAGGAGGATCATCATGAATCTAATAAAAACGCACGTACCATATGTGATGGCAGCGACACTGGGGATTAGCTTTCTACCAGCGCAAGCAGTTGAAACAGGTATTACGATTGAAGCAGTGGATGCTTATTCCTGTGGTGCATTATCGAACGATATTCCCAATGTCGATAATTTCCGTAATCGAATGTTATCAATAGGAGGTTATACAGCAGGGGTACGGTATACCAATGGACTGGTATACCCCACGGATTTTACCGACCCACAAGTAATTTCTGGTGGTGCAGACACTTCCAACTTTGACCGGCCAGGAGATGCTATTTCCTACTTCAGCGGCCATGGTACCTGTGACGACCAGACCAATACGGCATGTACGTCAAATGCGGGTTGCCCGACAATTGCCGGGCTGCAGAAGCAATGCTTGAGATTTACCGATAGCCCATTGACGGGCCGCTGCGTTTATTCCCGTCCAAGGAATATCGTTGTTGATAAAACAGGTACATCTTGCCAATTGGTGAATTATTCAACCGGCAGTGTACGTTGGGGTGAGACACCTAGCGCAGGTACTTGGGCAGGGGCGGGTACTAATGGCGGTATTAATCTGGCAGTGATTGATAATAGCTGCGGTATTACACCTGGCATGTATGTATCGCAATTACTGCGACCATTTGCCGGACTATCGAGTATCGCTTTGATTATGCCAACCCGGGTAGGGTCTGATACGGCTGACGTTGCAAATCGTGGCCGTGCATTTGCCGATAGATATGTCGCTAATGTGAATTCAGCAGTCGGCCCATCGTGGACCAGCTCCATTAATTCGGTGACGGGTGGTAGCAGTTGCGCATTTGGTGGTGGCAGCCACGGGGTGGTGGGATGTGGCGCACATATTTATGTATCGGTAGAAGTGAATCAGGCCCGGGCGGAATGGGCCAATAGAACAGAGTCATGGGTGCAACTTAGAAATGAGGCGAACGATGGCATAGGTTGGGGCTGGATGTCCTGGCTTTATACCTGCAATTACGATTGCAATAACCATCCATTCTTTTTGCCTTGAATCAATACGCCCCATTTATCTGGAGGAACAATCATGAAATTGAATAGCGTAACTATTTGTTTATTACTGGCCTTGGGCGCATTGCAAATACCGCAGGCAATGGCGGATGAAATGGAAGTGGATAGCGCATCGCTGGCTAATACTGAAGGGCTTCAGTACGTGCATAGCATCGAGAAAGCGCGTTACAACCTTGGCATTGCCGCCCAGCGCGAAACAGAAGGCCCATACACGCGCATTGTGGGAGATAAAGGCGTCTTCATGGAAGACACGGTAACCCATGCCACGCTGCTGGTGCCGAATGCCTTGTCTGCCGGCCCTAAGTCCACAGCGGCGTTGAGGGCTGAGTTGCCACAGATACTGACAAGCAACCCGGATAAACATAACGCTGCAGTCAAAGCGTACTTGTTGGAGGCTGGTGTGCCGGCAAGTGAGGTGAGCGGCACCCATGTAACTACGACGATGGCAGGTGGTGGCCAGGTGCAGGCAGGTGTTCAGCCGGCCGACTCCAAGCTGCTTTTTTACACCACCCATTTGGAACGTTCATTGAATGGCATTCCGGTTGAAGGGTCCTTTGCTTTTGCTGCACTAGATAACCAAGGCAGATCTTTCTCTGAGGGAGTTTACTGGCCGGCTATTTCGGCCCAGGTCGTCAAAAAGGCAGTTGCATTGAAGCGCAAGCTCAGTTCGGCAGATGCGCTGCAGCAGTTCCTTGGTAAGGCCAAGACCTTCCGTTCTGATGTGGCGGATGCTGAAGCTGGCGAGGTACGGATAGTACATACCAGTGCAGGCCATCATGGTGCGTTTGAAGCTAGAGCGGTCTACTCCATGATCGTGCGCAACAAAGGACAGAAAGCGCAGATCGTCCGTTTGGATGAAACCGGTACGCCCATCACCATGGCTGATGAAGTCAAAGTGGCAACCAAGGATGTTGCCAAAATCAAATAGCCTTCTTTTGAACAGCTGGGGAGGGGGTGACTCCCCAGTTTTCTTTAAAACGGTTCTAGGAACCTGTCTAAAGTCTGCTGTGCGTCAGCAATACGGCGTTGAAAACACCCTCGAAATGCTCATTTACCATGAGTAAACTCCGCTTTCTCGGCTGTTTTCGCCTTGTCTTGCTCTAGCTCGCGAGACTTTAGACAGGTTCTAAGAACCTGTTGGCGATCTGTCGCGAGCAGCTGTCAGCAGGGTGCAGAGCAGAAACCGGAATGTATGTTGTACATGAGGCTTTCGAGTAATACATAAGCGCTGATCACGGCTGCGCAGCAAGATCGTAAACAGGCGCTAAGTGCGTTTCTTTTTACTGCTCTTTTTCCCAGTAGATTTAGCCTTGGTTGACGACTTTTTCTTGCTGCTCTTGGCGCTTTTCTTACCTTTGTGCCCTTTTTTACTGGTGACTTCGCTGGCTTCTTCCTGCTCCGGTTTGCTTGCCTGTTGGCTGCGTTCCGCGACACTCTCGTGCGTTACGCGGCGGCCGCCGTTATAGCGCTTGGCCCAGTAAGCGTCGGTAATCCGTACGATCTGCACCTTGCTGCCTTTACGGGGGGAGTGGATAAAGCGGTCATCTCCCAGATAGATACCGACATGGGAAAATTTCCGACCCAGTGTATTGAAGAACACCAGGTCACCCGGTTTCAGCGCTTCCTTTTTAACATCCTCTCCAAGGCGGCTGATGGCAAAGGCGTTATGAGGCAAGGCGATATTGAGGGCTTGCTGGAAGACATAACGGATAAAGCCACTGCAATCGAGCCCACTTTCCGGTGTGCTGCCACCCCAACGATAAGTGACGCCGATCAACCCCAGAGCCTGCAACATGATGTCCTGTGTGAACCTGGACCCAGCTTCGCTCTCTAATGCGCTTAACGCATCGTCGGGCTGCTCGGGTGTGACTACGGGTGCAGCAGGTGGTTCAGGCAAGGGAGATGGAGGGTCTTCAGTGGGTTTGGCCAGAGCTATGCAAGCCAAAGGTATGAGCAGTAAATGGCGAAAATTAAATGACATCCCGGCAATGTAAAAGGCGAAAAGGGTTACTGTAAAGAATGGTCACAGTGGACAATTCCTGCGTATCTTTGAAGTGAGCCGGGCGATGAGCCTACCGCGATCACCGTGATCTGATGCTCGTCGACTAGAATCGAGAACATGCTAAAAGAGACAATCAGCCTGATGCGCGATTTGCCTCGCATCAGGGAAATTATCGGGGTATTCGCCAGACACGGATTTGGCGATTTGGTTCGCCGCTTGAATGTACAACGTACATTCGAGCGGGCTGGCGAATCGCTAAGCGTACCCGAAGACGACGAGCGGCAGGTGCTCGACCCGCCTGTGCGTGCACGGTTGGCATTGGAGCAATTAGGGCCAACATTTATCAAACTTGGCCAAGTCTTGGCAACCCGGGTGGATGTTTTTCCGCCCGAGTGGGTTGCGGAATTCGAGAAACTGCAGTCAAGTGTACCAGCTACCGACTTTGCAGAATTGGAAGCCGAGCTGACCAGGGTCTGGGGCTGCCCCCCAAGCGAGCGTTTCAGCGAGTTGAGCCATGAGCCGATCGGCTCGGCATCAATCGCCCAGGTGCATCGTGCCAAACTGCCCGACGGGCAAAGCGTCATCCTGAAAATCCGTCGGCCGCATATTGTGGGCAAGATCGAGGCGGATCTACGTGTATTGCACCATTTGGCTACACTGGTCGAATTTGAATTTCCCGACAGCCGCCAGTACCAGCCTGTACGGATAGTCGAGCAATTTACCAAGTCGCTCCGACGTGAGCTGGATCTTGCCCAGGAAGCCCACCATCACCACCGCTTCGCCGAGAATTTTGCGGATGACCCGCATATTGTCATTCCGACGATTTATTGGGAGTACACCAATGAGATCGTCAATGTGCAGTCCTATATCGATGGCATTGCCGGTAATGAGCTGAGCTTGCTTGAGCCGGCCGGGTTGGATCGTAAGCTTCTGGCCCAGCGCGGCGCGAATGCCGTGTTGAAGATGATTCTGATTGATGGTTATTTCCATGCCGACCCGCACCCGGGTAATGTCATTTACCTGCCGGACAATCGTATCGCGTTTATCGATTTTGGCATGATCGGGCGTCTGCCTGCCCCAAGGCGTGACGAAATCGTTGATCTGCTGGCAGCGCTTGCCAGCCGCGATGAGCGGGGCATCCTCAATGTATTGATCGACTGGACCACCGATGCGCCGGTTGACGAGGACAAGTTGTCCGCTGACTTGGCCGAGTTCATGTTCAACTATGAGAACCTCGCGCTGAAGGACATCCGGTTTGGCCAGTTGCTAAACGATGTGATCGCCATCATGCGGGAGCACTCAATTACGCTACCGGCTGATCTGACGCTGCTGTTCAAGGCACTGATCACCCTGGAAGGCTTGGGTCGCCAGCTGGACCCGGATTTCCAAATGGTGCCGCATCTGACACCTTTTGTGCGCCAGGTACTATTGAGTCGCTATGCGCCCTTGGCGCTGCTGAAGAAAGGCCGACGCAATATATGGGAGCTGGTCTCGTTGATAGGCGGTTTACCGCGTGATGCGTCGAGGTTGATCAAGGCAGCACGCCGGGGCAAGGTGAAGATCGATCTTGACCTGAAACGGCTCGATCACTTTGGCCTACAAATAGACCGCGCTGCCAGCCGATTGACTTTGGGCATCGTGACAGGTTGCCTGATCATCGGGTCGAGCATTGTGATGACAGTGCCAGCAGGCCCACGGCTATTTGGCTTGCCGGCTTTCGGCTTCATCGGCTTTCTGATCGCCTTTTTCAACAGCATATGGCTGATCTGGTCTATCTGGCGTGCGGGAAAACAACCGCTCTAGACGCTGCTAACATATTGAAGCAAAATCGAAATGCCACACCCGTTTCATAGGGTCAGCATGTGTCGTTGGAATCCATGAAATTGGATTTTGGCCTTTATTTTGAGAGAGCGTAACCATGCATTTCCAGATAAGCCGACGCCACTTTCTAATGCAAGCCTCGGCCTATCTTGCTGCGATTGCATGTCCATCCAGATCTTTCGCGATTGGGAATGCAGACGATATCTTGTTAGGTGGGTGCCGCTACAAAGATATCGAAAAGGACTTGGTTCGATGTGCTCTCGTGTGTGTTGCGCCTGTGCAGAGGTTGTTACAGCAAGCCAGTGTAGATTTCTTCCCGCATGGCTTGGCTTTTCTCGACAGTACGCGAAAGCGTGCTTTTGCTTTTGAAAAGATAGGCCCAGGCGCTGCCTTAATAGATACGGAGAAGATGCAGTTAATAGAACCGATTCCGCCGGTAAAAGACCGACTATTTTACGGCCATGGGGCATGCAGTGCTGATGGGCAATTGCTCTACTCCACAGAAACAGCGGCGACGGGGGAAGGAGCAATTGGCGTGAGGGAAACGGGTAGTTTGCGCTACGTGGGTGATTTCCCAACGTATGGAAGTCATCCGCATGATTGTCATTTGATCGAAAATGGCGCAGTGCTTGCTGTTACCAATGGCGGGGGGGATCAAGCCAGTGGTAAACGGGCATCCATTTGCTATATCGACATTCAATCCCAGAAACTTCTGGATCGCATCGAAATGACGGATGAGCGTTTCAATGCGGGCCATATTTTTCCATTGACCGAGCGCCGGTCGGTACTTTTGTCCGCACCACGCCGCGGATGGAACGATGAGCATATTGGCGCAGTCAGTATTCAACGCGACAGCCAAACGCTCGAAATTATGAGTCAGCCCACAGATGTGGTTAACAATATGTTTGGTGAGGCGCTAAGCGTATTGGCCATTCCGGCAGCTGACTTTTTTGTCGCTACTCATCCTACACCAGGCATGGTAACGATTTGGCAGCTTAGCTCAGGTAAGCTTATTAAGCGGCTTGATCTTCCTCGAGCAAGAGGGGTTGCGTTGTCACGTGATAAAAAGGGTGTCTGGATTAGCTACGGTGCGGAGGCAAGCATGGTGCAGATGAGACTTGCCGACTTCAGTCTTGGCCCTAATGTACCAGGCACTTATATCACCGGCTCGCATCTGTTTTCCCTTTGAATTTCCTATTGCGTACTGATTGCCGTTAATAAAGAAAGCAGAACCTCCTGTGGCTCTTTCTGTACCTGTACACATGGTCTGTGTTTGCATACCTAACAAGCCCAGCTTCGTTGCTGTACTTAATTACCTAGCTGCACGTAACTAAACCGTGGACTGCTCCGTCCCGGAAGTCATATACCCCCGCAATATGTATTGCTCGGCGTTATGGCGCCGGTTGGCTTCGGCTGGGACGTGGACGATTAGAACCAGTTTGTCTGCTTCTTTGAGCTGCAGAGTGACCAGTGGCTCGGCAACAGGGATTTCCAGAGCGTGCCGCTCCGCCATCTCGCGGGCCGATGCCATCATCGCGCCTTTGCAACTGGCACAGGCTTCGCGGGCCAGCTCAAGCAGGCGGGCTTCGGCTACGCGCCAGTCTTTACCACAATCAATCGGTACACTGAACTGGTGCATGATGAAGTCACCCATCAGGCTGTCGCGTACCACGGCGTGGTTCCATAACAGGCTGTTAGGGATGGCGATAGCGCGGCCAGTACGTTGGTGGCTTTCAGCGTCGTCTTCGATCAGCGTAGTGGAAAACAGATTTGTATCGACCACACTGCCGCGGTGTTCGCCAATCTGAATTCGATCTCCCACCACATAGAGCTGTCCGCCACTACGTAGCATGGCGCCCGAGACACACAGAATCACTTCCTTGCCGGCTACGACCAGCGCTACGGCGAATGCCGCCAGTGAAACCAACAGGGCATGCAATTCACTGGCCCAGACCACCACGAGACCGATAATGAACGCACCAATCAGACTATTACGCAACGTAACCTGCCAACGCCTGCGTTGCTCCAAGGTGAAATTGGGATTATGTGCGATCAACTTGCCTAGGCTGTAGCGTACGACCAGTAGCGTAAGCAGCAGGGCGACGCTGGCCAGTGCATCTGCCAGGGTGGTGCGATCGGAGAGGTAGGACTGAAGTAACGGTAAGGCGGACGACATGGACGACTTCTACTAATAAATTTTGCGATTGAGATTGGCTTTGTGAAGGATGGTGGACGCAAGTTCCTCGATGGACTTGCTGGTTGTATTCAGGTGCGGGACGCTGGCATTACGGTAGAGGGCTTCCGCCTCCGCGACCTCGAATCGGCAATTGTCCAACGAGGCATAGCGGCTATCGGGTTTGCGTTCTGAACGAATCTGCGAAAGCCGTTCCGGGCTAATGGTAAGCCCAAACAACTTGTGCCGGAAGGGCTGCAATGGTTTAGGCAGGCCAGGCTGATCAAAGTCATCTGGCGTCAGTGGGTAGTTGGCAGCCTTGATGCCATATTGCAGTGCAAGGTAGAGGCAGGTGGGCGTTTTGCCGGATCGGGAGACGCCAACCAGCACGATATCGGCTGAGTCGAGATCGGAAGGCTTCACACCATCATCATGCGCCATGGCGAAGTTCACGGCTTCTATGCGCGTGTTGTACTCGTGATAATTCTCGATGCTATGGCTTTTACCTACCGTGTGTGAGGACTCTTGTTTTAACTCGGCCTCCAATGGTTCGATGAAGGCTTCGAAAAAGTCGATCACATGGGCTTGCGAGATATGAATGATGTCGCGGATTTCATCTTTGACAAAGGTCGAGAAAACTAGAGGCCGTGCTCCTTCTGCTTCGGCCGTTCTACGTATTCTGTCTGCTACCTGGTGCGCCTTGTCCAGTGTATCGATGAAGGGTAGGGTGATTCGTTTGAATTCGATGCCCTCAAACTGGGTAATCAGGCTGTGGCCCAGCATTTCTGCGGTAATGCCGGTACGGTCGGAAATAAAGAATACGGTGCGGTGATTCTGCATGGCAGGCTTTCTGGACAAGGCGGTTTTGAGCCATCTTGCCACAGCCTATTTGCTACGTCGCGAGTTGGTTGTGCGGACGCAACAAACGAGTCTTTGCTCGGATTCAGATGTTTTTCTTGTAGTTTTGTGGCTGAGACTACATTTCGCATTATCATGCGGCGACGCCTGTTATCAGGAGTTACCCTTAATAGGCTTTATTTGCGCGGTTTTCTGGGCTGCAAGCCTTGCAGCAACAGGCTAGAATCGCCACCTCGTTTTCCCCCAATCCCCAGCAAGGAAGCACAAAAAATGGCAGAGAACAACGTCATCTGGTTTGACGAACTGCGCATGACCGACGTAGAGCGTGTAGGCGGCAAGAATGCCTCGCTCGGCGAGATGATCAGCCAGTTGGCCGCCTCGGGCGTACGTGTACCTGGTGGTTTCGCCACTACAGCCGAGGCCTACCGTGCCTTTCTGGCGCATAACGGTCTCTCTGCCCGTATCAATGCGGCATTGGCTGCGTTGGACGTGGAAAATGTGACGGACCTTGCTCTGGTTGGCAAGCAGATTCGCCAGTGGGTCATCGACCAGCCATTCCCCACCCAGTTGGATGCAGATATACGCACGGCTTTTGCCAAGATGGAGGCAGATTCCGGCGCTGTGATTTCGGTCGCGGTACGTTCCTCAGCCACCGCAGAAGACTTGCCGGATGCCTCCTTTGCTGGGCAGCAGGAAACCTTCTTGAATATTGTCGGCGTCGATAACGTTATCCATGCAATCAAAGAGGTGTTTGCCTCGCTGTATAACGACCGCGCCATTTCCTATCGCGTGCACAAGGGGTTTGCCCATTCCGATGTGGCATTGTCTGCCGGCATCCAGCGCATGGTGCGTTCAGACAAAGGGGCTGCCGGGGTGATGTTCACCATCGATACCGAATCGGGTTTCGATGATGTGGTGTTCGTTACCGCAAGTTATGGCTTGGGTGAGACAGTGGTTCAGGGCGCGGTGAATCCTGACGAGTTCTATGTCTACAAACCCAATGTGATGGCCAGCAAGCCTGCTATTTTGCGCCGTAACCGTGGTTCCAAGCTGATCAAGATGGAATTCACCGATGAGGCAAGGGCTGGTAAATCGGTGCGTACAGTGGATGTGTCGGACGTTGAGCGCAATACCTTCTCGATTTCGGATGCCGAGGTCGAGGAATTGGCCCGTTATGCTTTAATTATTGAGAAACACTATGCTCGCCCGATGGATATCGAGTGGGGGCGTGATGGCATCGATGGCAAGCTGTATATCCTGCAAGCCCGCCCAGAGACGGTGAAATCGCAAGAGGCGCGGGTTGACACGCTGCGTCGTTATCGTTTGAACAGCAAGTCGACCATATTGGCGTCGGGCCGCGCTATCGGCCAAAAGATTGGTCAGGGTGTGGTGCGTCTGATCAAGTATGCCAGCGAAATGGACTCGGTCAAACCGGGCGATGTGCTGGTGACTGATATGACCGACCCTGATTGGGAGCCGGTGATGAAGCGCGCCAGCGCCATCGTGACCAATCGCGGCGGCCGTACCTGCCATGCAGCCATCATCGCGCGTGAGCTCGGCATTCCGGCCGTGGTGGGTTGTGGCGACGCCACGCGTGCGCTGCGTGATGGCCAGGAGGTAACCGTATCTTGTGCCGAAGGCGACACCGGCAATATCTATGAAGGTAAATTGGCTATCGAGATCATCGACTTGAAACTCGATTCGATGCCTAAGAGCCCGGTCAAGCTGATGATGAATGTGGGCAACCCGGAGTTGGCATTCGACTTCAGCCACCTGCCGAATGAGGGGGTAGGTCTGGCACGGTTGGAGTTCATCATCAATCGCATGATCGGTATCCACCCGAAAGCCTTGTTGGCCTACCCGAATATCCCATGGGACTTGAAGCAGCAGGTTGATGAGCGTATCGGCGGCTATGCATCCGCAGTGGACTTCTATGTCGATAAACTGGCTGAAGGCATCGCCACCCTGGCAGCGGCGTTCTACCCGAAAAAAGTGATCGTACGCATGTCCGACTTCAAGTCGAACGAGTACTCGAACCTGATTGGCGGGCAGAACTACGAGCCGCACGAAGAGAATCCGATGATTGGCTTCCGCGGCGCGGCGCGTTATATCAGCGAGTCGTTCCGTGATTGCTTCGAGCTGGAGACCAGTGCGCTGAAGAAGGTGCGCAATGAAATGGGGCTCACTAACGTTGAGGTGATGATTCCTTTCGTACGTACATTGGACGAGGCGCGCAAGGTAGTCGAGTTGTTGAAAGAGCAGGGGCTGGTACGTGGCGAAAACGGTTTGCGCCTGATCATGATGTGCGAGATTCCATCGAATGCCATTCTGGCAGACCAGTTCCTGGAGTACTTTGATGGTTTCTCGATTGGTTCCAACGACATGACCCAACTGACGTTGGCATTGGATCGTGATTCCGGCGGTCCGATTGCGTCTTTGTTTGATGAGCGTAACGAGGCAGTGAAAGCCATGCTGTCGATGGCGATCAAGGCTTGCCGCGCGAAGGGGAAATATATCGGTATCTGTGGCCAGGGCCCGTCCGACCACCCTGATTTCGCCAAGTGGTTGGTGGAGCAAGGTATCGAGACCGTATCGCTGAACCCGGATACAGTCGTGGAAACTTGGCTGTATCTGGCCAAGGAACTTGGCCGGTAAGTTGGGAAAAGGCGCTTTCGGGCGCCTTTTTCAATATACACGAGTGTTAAATGCGTATTCCGAGGATGTTTTTAACACTGTAGGGCTGATGCGTAGCAGGCTTCGAATCGGTTCTAGAGCCTGCTTACGATCTACCACGAGCAGCCGTTAGCAGGGTGAAGCGCAGCGCAGAAACCGGAATGTACTTGGGTACATGAGGCTGCGAACTTCTTGGTGCAAGGCACCTTAGCAGTTCGGCGTCCCCCTTGCGGGGGCTTTCGAGCAGCACATGGGTCCTGATCATGGCTGCGCAGTGAGATCGTAAACAGGTACTTAGGTCTTTGCCTTTGTCAAGATTGAGGCGTAGTGGGGTGTCGGAGTAGAATACGGAATTACCACCTGTGCGTTTTCAGCCAATGACCAAGTTTATCTTCGTTACCGGCGGCGTTGTCTCCTCTTTGGGGAAAGGCATCGCCGCCGCGTCACTTGCAGCCATCCTTGAATCGCGCGGTCTCAAGGTCACCATGATGAAGCTCGATCCCTATATCAACGTGGATCCGGGCACGATGTCTCCCTTGCAGCATGGCGAAGTCTTCGTGACTGAAGACGGCGCCGAAACCGATCTCGATCTTGGCCATTACGAGCGCTTCATCCATGCCAAGATGAAGAAAGCCAATAACTTCACCACCGGCCAGATTTATGAGTCGGTTATCAAAAAAGAGCGCCGTGGCGATTACCTGGGTAAGACAGTCCAGGTAATTCCGCATATCACCGATGAAATCAAGCATTTTGTCGGACTCGGTGCGGCGGATGCCGAACTGGCTGTTATCGAAGTCGGCGGTACCGTAGGCGATATTGAATCCTTGCCTTTCCTTGAGGCGATTCGCCAGATGGGTGTACAACTGGGTCGTGAGAACACCTGTTTTGTACATCTCTCCTATGTGCCTTATATCGCTGCTGCCGGTGAAATCAAGACCAAGCCGACCCAGCACTCCGTCAAAGAGCTGCGCGAGATTGGTATTCAGCCTGACGTGCTCATTTGCCGTGCAGACCGTATGGTGCCCGATGATGAGCGCCGCAAGATTGCCCTGTTCACCAATGTGGCAGAGAAGGCTGTTGTGTCTTGCCCAGATATGGACAGCATCTACAAGATTCCGCGTGTACTGTCTGAACAGCATATCGATGACATCATCTGCAAACAGTTGCAGCTGGATTTGCCTGGCGCGGATCTGGGTGTCTGGGACCGTATTGTCCATGCTACTGAGAACCCACGGCAGACCGTCAATATCGCCATGGTCGGTAAGTATGTCGACCTGACGGAGAGCTATAAATCGTTGATCGAGGCGCTCAAGCATGCGGGCATTCATACCCAGAGTGCGGTGAAGATCCACTATGTGGATTCTGAGGAGCTTGAGGGCGGTAATCTCGACCAGATCAGAGACATGGACGCTATTCTGGTGCCCGGTGGCTTTGGTAAGCGGGGGGTGGAAGGCAAGATCCGTGCGGTTCAGTATGCGCGCGAAAACAATGTGCCATACCTAGGCATTTGTCTTGGCATGCAGTTGGCGCTGATCGAATATGCCCGCCATAAGGCTGGTATGGCGGATGCCAACTCGACAGAATTCACGGTAGAGACGCCTTATCCTGTGGTGGCATTGATTGATGAATGGGTCAATCATGATGGCAGAATCGAAGTGCGTGACGAGAACTCGAACATGGGTGGAACCATGCGCCTGGGTAGCCAGGAGTGTGAACTTGCAGCCGGGTCACTGGCGGCACGTGTTTATGGCTCAACCCGGATTACCGAGCGCCATCGCCATCGCTATGAAGTGAACAACTACTATCTGCCACGGCTTGAAGCGGCCGGTCTGCGGGTGAGTGGTCGTTCCACCGATCCGAACCATTTGTGCGAAACCATCGAGTTGCCAGACCACCGCTGGTTCTTTGGTTGTCAGTTCCACCCGGAATTCACATCAACACCGCGTGATGGTCACCCGATGTTCAAGGCTTATGTGGAAGCGGCAATTGCTTATGCCCGTGCACATGGTCGCGAAGGTTTGAGTTGTTGATCTAACCCTGTGGGGTGTGAGTTATGCGGCACAGCGCTGTTTTATCTCACATCTCCCGCCTCACTCTTCACGGAGTAGTACATCATGAAACTTTGCGGTTTCGATATCGGCCTCGATAAACCTTTTTTCCTGATTGCTGGCCCCTGTGTGATTGAGGGTGAGCAATTCGCCATCGATACGGCCGGTACATTAAAAGAGCTCACTACCGAGCTGGGCATACCTTTCATCTATAAGTCGAGCTTTGACAAAGCCAACCGTTCCAGTGGTAAGTCATACCGCGGGACAGGCATGGATGAAGGATTGCGGATACTAGCCAAGGTACGCGAACAGGTCGGTGTGCCGGTGTTGACAGATATCCATGAGATCGACCAGATCAAACCGGTGGCGGCAGTGGTCGATGTATTGCAAACCCCGGCATTTCTGTGTCGTCAGACCGACTTCATCCGCGCCTGCGCGCAAAGTGGCAAGCCGGTGAATATCAAGAAGGGCCAGTTTCTGGCGCCTGGCGATATGAAGAATGTCATGGATAAAGCGCGTGAAGCAGCCAAAGAGGCGGGGTTGCCGGAAGATAACTTCATGGCCTGTGAGCGTGGCGCCAGCTTTGGTTACAACAATCTGGTTTCTGATATGCGCAGCCTTGCGATCATGCGTAATACCGGCTGCCCGGTCGTGTTCGATGCGACGCATTCTGTGCAGTTGCCCGGGGGGCAGGGCGATAAGTCGGGCGGTCAGCGTGAGCATGTGCCTGTGTTGGCGCGCGCCGCAGTGGCGGTTGGTGTGGCGGGTCTGTTTATGGAAACACACCCGAACCCAGCTGTCGCCATGTCGGACGGCCCCAATGCCTGGCCTTTGCCGCGTATGAAGGAATTGTTGGCCGTATTGAAAGAGCTCGATGGGTTGGTGAAACGCCAACCTCTGCACGAGAACACGCTGTAAAGCAGCTGCCTGTATGTTGAATATGTGCTTGGTTCTATGGGCACGTATTCAACATCACCTGGTTCGAACCCCTCACATCGCATCAAGGAAATATACCGATGAGCGCAATCGTAGAAGTCATCGCCCGCGAGATCCTCGACTCACGTGGCAACCCGACTGTTGAAGCCGACGTACTGCTGGAAAGTGGCGTGATGGGTCGCGCAGCCGTACCGAGCGGGGCCTCCACTGGCGAGCGGGAAGCATTGGAGCTGCGCGATGGCGATAAGGCGCGTTATCTTGGCAAAGGTGTGTTAAAGGCGGTTGAGCACGTCAACACCGAGATCTGTGAAGCCATCATCGGTCTGGATGCATCTGAGCAGGCGTTTATTGACCGCACCATGTTGGAGCTTGATGGTACCGACGACAAGGGTCGTTTGGGTGCGAACGCCATCCTGGCCGTTTCGATGGCGGTAGCCAAAGCGGCGGCAGAAGAAGCAGGTCTGCCTTTGTACCGTTATATCGGTGGTTCCGGCCCAATGGCTTTGCCGGTACCAATGATGAATGTGATCAATGGCGGTGAACACGCCAATAACAGCCTGGATTTTCAGGAGCTGATGATTGTGCCGGTGGGTGCCCCCAGCTTCCGCGAAGGGCTGCGTTATGGCGCTGAAGTCTTCCACAACCTGAAGAAAATCCTGCATGACAAACACCTGCCTACTCAGGTGGGTGATGAAGGTGGTTTTGCCCCTGATGTGGCCAATGCCGAAGAAGCATTGGAGCTGATCAAAGCGGCGGTAGAGAAGGCAGGCTACAGTTTTGGCGGCGATTTTATGATTGCACTCGACTGTGCTGCTTCTGAGTTCTACGACAAAGCTTCCGGCAAGTATGTATTCAAGAAGAGTGACAAGCGTGAGCTGACATCTGCTCAGATGGTGGATTATCTTGCCAGCCTGGCTGACAAGTATCCGATCGTATCGATTGAAGATGGCATGGGTGAGCGTGATTGGGATGGTTGGAAGTTGCTGACCGACCGTTTGGGTGATCGCGTCCAGCTGGTGGGTGATGACTTGTTTGTGACCAACGCAAAGATTCTGGCTGAAGGCATAGACAAAGGTATCTGCAATTCGATTCTGATCAAGGTGAACCAGATCGGATCGCTGACTGAAACACTGCAGGCAGTCGACCTTGCCAAGCGTAATCGCTATACATCGGTGATGTCCCATCGCTCTGGCGAAACAGAAGACAGTACGATTGCCGACTTGGCTGTGGCTACCAACTGTATGCAGATCAAGACGGGCTCGTTGAGCCGTTCAGATCGTATGGCCAAGTACAACCAGTTATTGCGTATCGAGGAAGAGTTGGGCGATGCTGCGTACTATCCTGGCCGTGCGGCTTTTTATCAGTTGAAGAAGTAAGGTCACCCATCGTTTCAGGGCGTAAAAAAGAACAGGGGCGTTATCATTGTCCCTGTTTTTTTGCCGCTTTGGCCTGATCCCACCTACAATCGCGCCCATGCGTCTTCTTGCCCTTATTCTTGCTAGCTGTGTTGTCTTGCTCCAGTGGCCACTCTGGATAGGCAAGGGTAGTTGGCTGAAGGTATGGCAGATTGAGAATCAGCTTTTCGAACAAAAAAAGCAGAATCAGAAGCTGCAGGCACGTAACAATGCGTTGGAAGCCGAAGTGCGTGACCTGAAGACAGGTACTGATGCGATTGAGGAAAGAGCCCGCAACGAGCTTGGCATGGTGCGGCAGGATGAAGTCTTCTTCCAGATTCTCGATCCAAAGCCTTCCAATATTGCACCCAAAGTCCAGGCTACTCCAGCTGTACCTTTAGTGCCGTCTGCAGAAACTCCTGCGCCAGCCGCGGTTCCAATTACGCCTATTGAGCCGCCTTCATCACCTATGCCACCCAGTGATCTTCCACTTACCGAGCCTGTTGTAGAGCCCGGTCCCGGGGATATACCCCCGCCGTGAATGAAACCCAGCGTTGCTGGGTTTTTGCCTTTTTGATTCTGCGTAACACAGTCTGCCGGACTGCCACCTTCCCGGTAAAATGGGGATATGCCTGCCTTTGACCCCAAGCCCATCCTTGCCAGCCTGCCCAATCTGCCAGGTGTATACCGCTTCCTGTCTGCGAAGGAGGATGTGCTGTATGTAGGTAAGGCGATCGATCTTAAACGGCGCGTATCGAGTTATTTCCAGAAGAATGACCAGTCGCCCCGTATCAAACTGATGCTGGGGCAGGTGGCGGATATCCAGACCACGGTAGTCCGGTCAGAGGCTGAAGCGTTGATTCTGGAAAATAACCTGATCAAAGCGCTGACACCGCGTTACAACATTCTTTTTCGCGATGATAAGAGCTACCCCTATCTGATGTTGAGTGGCCATCGTTATCCGCGATTGGCATACTACCGCGGTGCGTTGGACAAGCAGAACCAGTACTTCGGTCCATTTCCCAATGGCTACGCCGCGCGGGAAAGTATTCAGCTGCTGCAGCGGGTATTCAAGTTGCGGACCTGCGAGGATTCGGTATTTGAGCACCGTACCCGGCCTTGCCTGCTATTTCAGATCAAGCGTTGTAGCGGTCCTTGCGTAGAGCAGATTCCGATCGAGCAATACCGTCAAGACGTCCATAACGCCACGCAGTTTCTGCAGGGCAAGGCGAACGACTTATTGACCGAGCTTGACGAGAAGATGCGGGTTGCTGCGGCCAGCTGGCAGTTCGAGGTGGCGGCAGCCTATCGTGATCAAATCCAGGCGTTGGCCAAGGTGCAGGAGAAGCAGTTTGTCTCCAGCAATGCCAGCGAAACGGATGCAGACATCGTCGCCTGTGTGGCGGAGAATGGTCTGGTTTGCGTCAACTTGGTCATGATTCGTGGCGGGCGGCACGTGGGCGATAAGTCACTCTTCCCCGCACATGGCGAGGGTTATGATGTCCAAGGGGCACTTGAAGCCTTTTTGGTGCAACACTATCTGGACCGCAGTATTCCGCCTGTTATTGTGTGCAACAGCGTTGGCGACAACATGATATTGGTTGAATTGCTGAGTGCGCAGGCTGGCAGAAAGATTGCAATCGTGTCCAACCCGATTGCAGAACGCCGGGTCTGGTTGGAGATGGCGTTGAAGAATGCATCGCTCGCAATACAGCAGCGGCTCTTATTGGAATCAACCCAGCTTGGCCGAGTCGAGGCGCTGCAGGAGGCATTGCAGCTGCCGGACACCGCCCAGCGGATAGAGTGTTTTGATATCAGCCATACGATGGGCGAGGCCACCGTGGCTTCCTGCGTGGTTTACGACAGGCTGGCCATGCAGCCCAAGGAATACCGGCATTACAATATTACGGGTATTACACCGGGCGATGATTATGCCGCCATGCGCCAGGTGTTGACCCGGCGTTATGGCAAGATCGCGCAGGGTGAAGGTGTTGCGCCGGATGTGATCCTGATCGATGGCGGTAAGGGGCAGATCGGGGTGGCGGTGGAGGTCATCGAGGAAGTGGGTCTGCAAGGGGCATTGCTGGTTGGCGTGGCAAAGGGCGAAACCCGCAAGCCGGGTCTCGAACAGCTCGTTGTTCCATCACGGGACCAGACGTTACAATTGCCGCGCGATTCTGCCGCTTTGCATCTGGTCCAGACCATACGTGATGAGGCCCACCGTTTTGCTATTACCGGCCATCGCGCCAGAAGGGGCAAAGCCAGGGTGTCGTCGAGTCTGGAAGAGATCGAAGGGATTGGTGCCAAACGGCGGCAAAAGCTGTTGAGCCGCTTTGGCGGCCTGCAAGGCGTCAAGGCAGCCAGTATTGAAGATCTTTGCCAAGTCGAAGGCATCAATCAAACATTGGCTGAAAAAATTTATCAGGCGTTACACTGAGAACCTATTCACGATTTGTCACAAGCATGTATGTGAACTCCACTCACTGCTGCGTAGTAAGATCGTAAATAGGTTCTGAGGCTGCGCATGTCGCAGTCTCGCCAGAACGTGATGGTGTTTGTATTCGAACGGGCCGCACAACTGAATGACCCCAACCTTTACCGACTGGCAACATGCCCTTTAATCTTCCCAATCTGCTTACTTGGGCGAGAATCCTGACGATTCCGCTGATTCTTGGTGTTTACTACTTCCCGGATAGCTGGCTGTTGCCTGCCAACAAGAACATGGTCGGCGCGCTCCTGTTTATGCTGGCCGGAATTACAGACTGGTTTGATGGTTATCTGGCCCGTAAGTGGAACCAGTTGTCTGCCTTTGGTGCGTTTCTCGACCCGGTGGCGGACAAGTTGATGGTGGCGGCTGCATTGATTCTGCTGGTGCAACTGGGGCGGGCAGAAGCATGGTTGGCGGCAATCATCATCGGCCGTGAAATCACGATTTCCGCATTGCGTGAGTGGATGGCGCAGCTGGGCAATAGCAAGAGCGTCGCCGTATCGTTTGTGGGCAAGGTGAAGACGGCAGCCCAGATGGTGGCGATTACCGTTCTCCTGTTCCATGAAAACCTGATCCCTGGCGTCAATATGCAGCTGCTGGGGTCCGTCTGCCTCCTGGTGGCGGCCGTGTTGACGCTCTGGTCGATGGGGTACTACCTGCGTGTAGCTTGGCCTCAGTTGAGCGGCCGTCAGTAAACCTGAATTGGCGTCTGTACTCTGGTTGCTAGCGTGCGTAAGCGCGTGATAAGTTCGATCTCCCCGAACGCAACCAGGCTGTGGAGTAACCGATGGCACAGACCCTCTATGACAAACTCTGGCAGAGCCATGTGGTACACGAAGAAGCCGACGGTACCGCACTGCTGTATATCGATCGACATCTCGTACATGAGGTCACCAGTCCTCAGGCTTTTGAAGGCTTGAAGCTGGCGGGCCGTAAGCCCTGGCGTATTAACTCGATTGTGGCTACTGCTGACCACAACACCCCTACCGATCACTGGGATCAGGGCATCCAGGACCCTATCTCGCGCCAGCAGGTGGAGACGCTCGACGCCAATATCCGCGAAGTAGGCGCGCTGGCCTATTTCCCATTCAAAGACAAAGGCCAAGGCATTGTGCATGTGGTGGGCCCGGAGCAAGGCGCCACCCTACCGGGCATGACCGTCGTATGCGGCGACAGCCATACTTCCACCCACGGCGCATTTGCTTGCCTTGCGCACGGTATAGGTACTTCCGAAGTTGAGCATGTCCTGGCAACCCAGACACTGGTTGCCAAGAAATCCAAGTCCATGTTGGTCAAGGTGGAAGGTCAGTTGGGTCGTGGTGTGACCGCCAAGGACGTTGCGCTTGCGGTTATAGGCAGAATCGGCACGGCAGGCGGCACAGGTTATGCGATTGAATTCGGTGGTTCGACCATACTCAGCCTCAGCATGGAAGGCCGGATGACCCTGTGTAATATGGCGATTGAAGCGGGTGCACGCGCTGGCATGGTGGCTGTGGACCAGAACACGATCGATTATCTGCAAGGCCGGCCATTCGCGCCTAAAGCCGAGCACTGGGACAAGGCAGTAGCGTATTGGCGTACGCTGGTTTCTGATGAGGGAGCCCGTTTTGACGCTGTTATCGAGCTGGATGCAGCCAATATTGCCCCGCAGGTTACCTGGGGGACCTCGCCGGAGATGGTGGTTACGATCAACGACCGTGTACCTGACCCGGCTGTCGAGACGGACCCGACTCGTAAAACAGGTATGGAGCGTGCGCTAAGCTATATGGGATTGGTGGCGAATACGCCGATCAATGAGATTGCTGTCGATAAAGTGTTCATTGGTTCCTGCACCAATAGCCGTATCGAGGACCTTCGTGCTGCGGCGGCCATTACGCGTGGCCATAGAAAAGCTGCCAATGTGAAGGCGGTGCTGGTCGTGCCGGGTTCCGGTCTTGTTAAACGGCAGGCCGAGGCTGAAGGGCTGGACAAAGTGTTCATCGAAGCCGGTTTCGAATGGCGCGAGCCGGGTTGTTCGATGTGTCTGGCCATGAATGCCGACAGGTTGGAGCCCGGTGAGCGCTGTGCGTCGACCTCGAACCGCAATTTTGAAGGGCGGCAAGGGCAGGGCGGGCGTACGCATCTTGTCAGTCCGGAAATGGCTGCAGCTGCGGCGATTGCCGGCCATTTTGTCGATGTGCGAACTTTTGCCTGAATTCGGCTTTATAACGAAACCTGGGAGCGATCAATGACAAGACTGGCACTAATCGTTCTGGCCGCGCTAATTGGTCTGCAGCTGACTGCCTGCAATACGATGCAAGGCATTGGCAAGGATATTAAAAAGGGTGGCGAAGCCATCGAGCGCGCTGCCGATAAAGCCAGCAGTTGAAAGCTTAGAGAGACAAATATGCACGCATTTACCACTCTGAATGGCTTGGTCTGTCCGCTGGATCGGGCCAATGTCGATACCGATGCCATCATTCCCAAGCAGTTTCTCAAGTCGATCAAGCGTTCCGGCTTTGGCCCGAATCTGTTCGATGAATGGCGGTACCTGGACCATGGCGAGCCCGGCATGGACAACAGCAAGCGGCAGCTCAACCCGGAATTCGTACTGAACTTTCCACGTTACAAGGGTGCCCAGATATTGTTGGCGCGGGAAAATTTCGGCTGCGGCAGCTCGCGGGAGCATGCCCCCTGGGCGCTGGAGGACTACGGTTTCCGCGCCGTAATTGCGCCGTCGTTCGCCGATATCTTCTTCAACAATTGCTACAAGAATGGTGTGCTGCCGATTGTGCTGCCTGCCGAAACCGTTGAGCAGTTGTTTCAGGAAGCCCAGGCAAATGAGGGATACCGGCTGACGATTGATCTTGCGGCGCAAACTGTCATCACGCCGGCTAGCGTAAGATTTGGCTTTGATATTACGGGTCATCGTAAGCACTGCCTGTTCAATGGTCTCGATGAAATTGGCCTGACGCTGAATCACGCAGACAAGATCAAAGCCTTCGAAGCCCAACGCCGTATCGAACAGCCCTGGCTGTACGCCTGATTGCGCCGCCATGCACGGATGGCTCACCTTTATCGCACGGCTGCCTGTGCAGGTGCTCAGTCGACTACGGCAGCATGCGTGGTTGACGTTTGGTTTGATGGGGGTGTGCTTTCTTGGCTTTGGTATCTGCTCGTTGAACCTGATTATGTTGCTGCAAGCCAATCTCGACCTCTTTCTCGAGTATGGTTGGCAGGTGGTGCAAGAAGGGGCGCTCAGGCAATTGATCGAATTGATTGCACTGAGCTATCTGGCACTGGCGTGCTGGGTTGGCTTCAAATGTTGTGAGAAATTACTGGTGGACAGACTGACGCGTGACCCAGGGGAGGACAACCATGCTGGCGAGCAATCAGACTGAGTTGGAGCTGCTACGGACGGACTGTAAAGCCCTGGTGCGCAAACGGGCGCGCCTATCGGCGGGGGCTGCCGTTATTCCCGTGCCTGGTATGGATATGCTGGCGGATGTCATGGTGTACTCCGAGCTCTTGGAAACCATCAGTACACGCTTCGGTCTGTCGCATGCCCAACTGGCCAAGCTCGACCCGACAAGTCGGCAATATCTGATGCTGGTTGCAGGGCGTATCGGCAGCGACCTGATAGGACGTTTGATCAGCCGGCAGCTGGTCAGGTTGGTATTACGCAAGATGGGCAGCAAACTCTTGGGTAAGACGGTAATAAGGTTTGTGCCATTGGCAGGCCAGGCGGTCGCCGCCGGTTTGAGTTATCGGATGGTCACGGGCCTTGGCGATAAACACATAGATGATTGTTATCGGGTTGCGCTGGCGCATATAGCGCAACCTGAAAATACAGAGGGACAACCATGAAGATAGCCATTCTCCCCGGTGACTGTATCGGTCCGGAGATCGTTGCACAGGCTGTGCGCGTGCTTGATAAATTCAAGGCTGAAGGCCTGGTGGTGGAAACAACAACCGTGCCACTCGGTGGCGCCGCGTACGACCAGTATGGCGAGCCATACCCTGCAGCAACGCGCGATGCCGTTCGCGCAGCCGACGCCATTTTGCTTGGTGCGGTTGGTGGGCCGCAGTACGACACCCTACCAAGAGATAAACGCCCCGAGCGCGGGCTGTTGGCGATTCGCAAGGATCTGGGCCTGTTTGGCAATTTGCGCCCTGCCATTCTCTACCCGGAACTGGCCGGTGCTTCTACGTTGAAGCCGGAAGTGGTGGCCGGTCTGGATATCATGATCGTGCGGGAGCTGACCGGCGACATCTACTTTGGCCAGCCCAGGGGTATCCTCGTCAATACCGAGGGTGAACGTGAAGGCTTCAATACGATGCGTTACAGCGAATCGGAGATTCGACGCATTGCAAAAGTGGCGTTCGATATCGCCATGAAGCGCAACAAGAGGCTTTGCTCGGTGGACAAGGCCAATGTGTTGGAATGTACCGAATTCTGGAAGGAAATCGTGACCGATGTGGCCAAGCAGTACCCAGAGGTGCAGCTGAGCCATATGTATGTCGACAATGCCGCCATGCAACTGGTGCGTAACCCAAAGCAGTTCGATGTCATCGTCACCGGTAATATCTTTGGCGATATCCTTAGCGACGAAGCATCAATGCTGACCGGTTCGATCGGCATGTTGCCGAGTGCGTCGCTTGATGCCCATAACAAAGGGTTGTATGAACCCTGCCATGGTTCCGCCCCGGATATCGCAGGCAAGAACCTGGCCAACCCGCTGGCGACCATTTTGTCGTTGGCGATGATGATGCGTTACACCTTTGCCCGTGAAGACCTCGCTAAGCGTATTGAAGCTGCAGTGCAGGCTGTGCTGCGTAAGGGTTATCGTACGGCGGATATTTACGAGGTGGGTACCGAGAAGGTCAGTTGTTCGGTCATGGGTGACGCTGTCGTCGCGGCGGTGTGATGGTGACAGGCGCCCTGAAGCTGCGCAGCGCGGTACCTGACGATGCCGAGGCATTTGCCTGTATCGCGTCGGATGAATCCGTTTTCGGTAATCTGATGCGACTGCCTTATTCCACTGCCGCACAATGGTCGGAATGGGCGTCGAAGATCGGCCCGGAAGAGTTGCTGCTGGTGGCGGAACGGGATGGGCAGGTAGTAGGTTTTGCCGGGTTGAAAGCTGCTGCAGCCAGTCCACGCCGCCGGCATTCGCGTACCTTGTTCATTGCGGTTGCTACAACCGCGCAGCGGCAGGGGATCGGTAATGTTTTGATGCAGGCCTTGCTGGATGCGGCAGACCGCTGGATGGCAGTATTGCGTATCGAACTCGGTGTTTTCGTCGAAAATGAACCAGCGTATCGTTTGTATCAGAAGTTCGGATTTGAAGCAGAAGGCATTCAACGCGGTTTCGCGTTCCGAGATGGCCGCTACCAGGATGTACGCCTGATGGCGCGGCTCCATCCGCGTCTTTTGCAGCAGTGAGTTTCATTATTTATCTAGGTGATTCAGGAAAATTATCATGTTGAAAGTGGGTTTGGTCGGTTGGCGTGGCATGGTCGGTTCGGTGCTGATGCAGCGTATGCGGGAAGAGAATGACTTCGCGCATATTGATCCTGTCTTCTTTACTACCTCGAACGTGGGTGGCAATGGGCCTGATGTGGGCCGTGGTGTGTCGGCATTGAAGGATGCCAAGTCGATTGCCGATCTGAAAGCCATGGATGTCATCATTACCTGTCAAGGTGGCGACTACACGACCGAGATTCACCCTCAGCTGCGTGCTGCCGGTTGGAATGGGTATTGGATCGACGCGGCTTCCACACTGCGTATGGAAGACAACGCCGTAATCGTGCTCGACCCGGTCAACCTCGATGGCATCAAGGCATCGATTGCCAAAGGCGGTAGAGACTTTATCGGCGGCAACTGCACCAACTCCATTCTGTTGATGGGTGTGGGCGGTTTGTTCAAGGCCGGTTTGGTGGAGTGGGTGTCTTCGATGACCTATCAAGCTGCGTCGGGCGGTGGTGCGCAACATATGCGCGAGTTGCTGACCCAGATGGGTGCTGTAAATGGCTCAGTTGCTCACCTGTTGGCCGATCCAGCCTCAGCTATCCTGGAAATCGACCGTCGTGTAGCTGAAACCATGCGTGACGATAAGCTGCCGACCGAACACTTTGGTGTACCGCTGGCCGGCAGCCTGATTCCCTGGATCGACAAGCAGCTCGACAATGGCCAGTCCAAGGAGGAGTGGAAAGGCCAGGCTGAAGTAAACAAGATTCTGGGAAATACCAAGGTTATTCCGGTTGATGGCTTGTGTGTGCGTATCGGTGCCATGCGCTGTCACAGCCTTGGTCTGACCTTGAAGCTGAACAAGGACCTGCCGTTGGCTGAGATCGAAAGCCTGATCAAAGGTACCAACCAGTGGGTCAAGTTTGTGCCGAATGACCGTGCCACTACCGTCAAGGAACTCACCCCGACTGCCGTGACCGGTAAGCTCGATATCGCGGTGGGCCGTGTACGCAAGTTGAATATGGGTCCGGAATACGTGTCGGCCTTTGTCTGTGGCGATCAGCTCCTGTGGGGCGCGGCAGAGCCTTTGCGCCGTACCCTGCGTATTTTGCTCGACAAGTAAGCAACACAAAGTTTGCGGCCCGATTTCATCATCGGGCCGTTTGCTTTCATGGTTATCTCTCATGCAGACCACACTCATCAGTAATGCGCATTTTGCGCTACGCCCGTTACGCGCAGCCGATGCTGCTCAATTATTCAGCGCTATCGATGCTTCGCGAGCAGAAATCAGCCAATGGCAGAGCTGGTGCGGGCCGGATTACCACCTGGAACATGCAGCGCAATATGCAACCGATGGTGAGGCTAACTGGGAGGCCGGCACTGAATATAGCTTTACGGCAGTTTGTAAGCAGACCAGCCAGATGCTGGCCATGGTTTCGCTCAACCATATCCGGCGCGACCATCAGTTCTGCAATCTGGGCTATTGGACGCGTACCAGCCATGTCGGTCGTGGCATCGCCAGTCAGATAAGCCTCGCTGCCGCGCGTTTTGCATTTCAGACACTAAGCATGGCGCGGGTTGAAATTGTTGCAGAGGTCAACCATCTGGCCAGCCAGCGGGTTGCGCGCAAGATTGGCGCTCGCGAAGAAGGTATTGCGAGAAGTCGTTTGCTGTATCACGGTGAGCCGCGAGATGCGATGCTGTTTTCATTGATTAGCTCGGACTTGTTGTAATTGTCCGTCTGCTCGATATCCCCCCTATTTTCATGTCCATGAAATATGCTCGTTGGCGCGACTGGCTGCCCGATGCGGCAACAGTAAGTTGGCCGGAACGCCTGAGAGCAGGGGCAGGTGGTGCATTGGCCATACTACTGGTTGGCATTGTTGCTTCCAGCATCAGTTCGGGCCTTGGCGCTGTATTGATTACCGCGTCGATGGGCGCATCGGCCGTCATCGTGTTCGGCCTGCCGACCAGCCCCTTGGGTCAGCCCTGGCCATTGCTGGGCGGCCACCTTATATCAGCAGCCATTGGTGTGTTGTGCCAATGGTTTATTCCAGTGCCCCAACTGGCTGGTGCATTGGCCGTGGGCTTGGCGATCATCGCGATGTTGGCTTGTCGCTGCGCCCACCCGCCTGGCCGCGCGACAGCCTTGACGGCGGTGATTGGCGGGCCCGTGATACACCAGCTGGGTTTCGCTTATCTGCTTCACCCGATTCTGACAGGTGCGCTTGCCATTCTGGTGGTAGGCCTACTGGTCAACAACCTGCTTCTCGGCCGGCAATATCCGCTACGTAAGCATTTGAGCAGCAGGCATGGTGTGAAAGATCCAGAGCCTTTGGCGCGTGGCCCTGTACAGGAATCCGATATAACACGCGCAGTGGCTGAGCGCGATCTGCTGGTTGATCTGACGCCCGCCGAGCTTGAACAACTCTATATCTCAGCCGAGCGCTATGCGGCCAGTCGCCTGACTGGAGGTTTATGTTGTGGGGATATTGCCTCCCGTGATGTATTGGTCTTATCGGCAGATATATTGGCCGAACATGCTTGGCGTTTGCTCAACGGGCGAGCGATCAGTAGCGCGCCGGTCGTGGATGGGCAAGCTAGGGTTATCGGCCTGTTCTCGCCGACTGCAATGCTGCAGGATGCACCGACCCTGGCGTTGGCGCATGACGCGTTGAGCCGCCTGCAAGGCAAGCCGGTTACTGAAATGATGCGTCTCAATCCGCCCCTGGTAAGTGTAAATACCCCGGTAGCAGACTTGTTGGCGCAAGTGAGCGCCAGCGAAGAACACCTCACTCTTGTCCTTGACGAAGCTGGCGGTCTGTATGGTGTGATCAGCCAGACCGACCTGATCGCCAGCCTGTTTCATCAACAGATTTTTGACACCCAATCCGGCTCAGCCGGTTTGCAGAACTAGAACCATGCTACCTACCATCGAAAACCGCCTTGCCCAGGAATTGAACTGCCGCCCCAATCAGGTCGTGGCTACCGTCACCTTATTGGATGAAGGCGCCACTGTACCTTTCATTGCCCGTTATCGTAAGGAAGTGACTGGCGGGCTGGACGATACGCAGCTGCGTACGCTGGAAGAGCGTCTGCGCTATCTGCGTGAATTGGAAGAGCGGCGTACGGCGGTGATTGCTTCAGTTCAGGAGCAGGGTAAGCTGACAGCAGAGCTGCACGCAGACCTTCTGAGTGCCGACAACAAGCAGCGCCTCGAAGATTTGTATCTGCCGTATAAGCAGAAACGACGCACCAGAGCCCAGATCGCGCGTGAGGCAGGCTTGGCGCCGCTTGCGGAAGCTTTGCTTGCCAACCCGACCTTGAACCCGGAAGCCGAAGCCGCGGCTTACGTCAGCGAAGAGAAAGCTGTGCCGGATGTGAAGGCAGCCCTCGATGGCGCACGGCATATCCTGATCGAACAATACGCTGAAGACGCTGCGTTGTTGGGTGAGCTGCGTGAATTGCTTTGGAGTCGCGCTGAATTGGTTGTCAGCTTGGCAGATGAAGCCAAGCGGGAGGAGGGCGCCAAGTTCGCCGATTACTTCGACCACCGCGAACCCTTGGCCAAAACGCCATCACATCGTGCGTTGGCGATTCTACGTGGGCGTAATGAAGGCATTCTTAACTTCACACTGGCCTTGCCTGAGGATGCCAATCTTGCAGCTGGCCAACAGAGTGCAGGCGAAGCGCGGGTTGCCATGCGATTCAATGTCCGGGACATGGGCCGGGCAGCGGATCGTTGGTTGCTGGATGGTGTACGGCTTGCCTGGCGGGCGAAGATATTCCTCTCTTTGGAAGTGGAGCTCACCAATCGGATTCGCGATGCTGCCGAGGTCGAAGCCATCAAGGTTTTCGCCAGCAATCTGAAGGATTTGCTGCTGGCAGCGCCGGCTGGCCCGCGTGCTACCTTGGGCCTGGACCCAGGCTTGCGTACCGGTGTGAAAGTGGCTGTGGTGGACAACACGGGCAAGCTGGTGGCGACCGATACCATTTACCCCCATGTGCCGCGTAACGATTGGGATGGTAGCTTGCATAAGCTGGGTGTGCTTTGTGCGGCCCATAAGGTTGAGCTGATCGCCATTGGCAATGGTACTGCCAGCCGGGAGACCGACAAGCTTGCAGCCGAGCTGATCAAGCACTATCCGGCGTCGAAGATGCAGAAGATCGTTGTGTCGGAAGCGGGCGCGTCGGTTTATTCCGCCTCGGAATTGGCTGCCAAGGAATTCCCTGAACTGGATGTCAGCCTGCGTGGCGCTGTATCGATTGCCCGTCGCCTGCAGGACCCATTGGCTGAACTGGTCAAGATTGACCCGAAGGCGATAGGAGTCGGCCAGTACCAGCATGATCTAAATCAGGGCGAACTGGCGCGTTCGCTTGATGCGGTGGTGGAAGACTGTGTGAACGCCGTGGGGGTCGATGTAAACATGGCGTCCAGCGCCCTGCTTGCTAGAGTCTCCGGCCTGACGCCGACCTTGGCGAGCAATATCGTGGCTTTCCGCGATGCCCACGGTGTCTTTGCCAGCCGTGCCGCGTTGAAGGCGGTGCCACGCCTGGGCGAAAAGACCTTCGAGCAGGCTGCCGGCTTTTTGCGAGTGATGAATGGCGACAATCCGCTTGATGCCTCTGCGGTCCACCCGGAAGCCTATCCGGTGGTGGAGAAGATATTGGCCAAGAGTAGGCGTGAGATAAAGGCGGTGCTGGGGGATTCAACCTTCCTCAAGCAGGTGAATGCGGCAGACTTCACTGACGAACGTTTTGGCTTGCCGACCGTGAAAGATATTCTGTCTGAACTGGACAAGCCCGGCCGCGATCCACGCCCGGAATTCAAGACTGCGACCTTCCAGGAAGGGGTGGAGGATATCAAGGACCTGCGTGTCGGCATGATTCTGGAAGGCGTAGTCAGCAATGTGGCAGCTTTCGGTGCATTTGTGGACATTGGCGTACATCAGGATGGCTTAGTGCATGTCTCGGCCCTGGCAAGCAAATTCGTCAAGGACCCACGCGATGTCGTCAAGGCGGGCGACGTGGTCAAAGTAAAGGTGATGGAGGTCGACGTGAAACGCGCCCGGATCGCCTTGACGATGCGATTGGACGATCAACCCGGTGCAGCCGGCAATGGTAGGCCTAGTCCAGCAGAGCGGCCAACCCACCAGGTCCGCCAGCGTATGGAGAACAAAGCTGCACCTATTGGCGACAATGCGATGGCAGCAGCTTTTGCTGCACTGAAGCGGAAGTAGGCACGGCAACATAGGAAACAAAACACTCCGCAATGAGGGGTGTTTTGTTAATACAGTTGCGCATTATTTAATGCCTGTACGGCTAATAAAACCCAGCGAAGAGGTTCTGGTCAGGTGTGCAAACATAGACAGTACGTGGGTACGGCAAGTTTGCGCAACAACGCAAGAAGGGTTTTGTTGGCCGTATTAAGCCGATGCGTTCAAGCCTTTGGGCAGCGAAAACACAATCCCTTCAATGCGGCCATCCATTTCACGCACTTCATTACCGCCAAATTCTGCGATACGGGCGATGACTTCCTTGACCAGGACTTCAGGCGCCGATGCGCCAGCAGTAACGCCGACCCGGCCTTTGCCAGCAAACCATTCGGGCTTGAGTTCGCTGGCATTGTCGACCAGATAGGCATCAAGACCCGCATTACTGGCGACTTCGCGCAGGCGGTTGGAGTTCGAGCTGTTTACCGAACCCACCACGACCACGACGTCGGTTTCGGTGATCAACTGCTTCACCGCATCCTGGCGGTTTTGCGTGGCATAACAGATGTCGTCCTTCTTCGGGCCGACGATATTGGGAAAGCGCTTTTGCAGGGCTTCGACCACGATGGCCGCGTCGTCCACGCTCAAGGTGGTCTGGGTAACGTAGGAGAGTTTGCTGGGGTCGGTAACCTCCAGCTTTTCCACGTCGGCCGCATCTTCCACCAAATACATGCCACCGGTGGATTGGCCCATGGTGCCCTCGACCTCCGGATGTCCTTTGTGGCCGATCATGACGATCTCAAACCCGGTTTCGCGCAGCTTTTTCACTTCCAGATGCACTTTGGTCACCAAGGGGCAGGTAGCGTCGAATACCTTGAGGCCACGCTCTTCAGCCGCACGCCGCACTGCCTGCGGCACACCATGGGCCGAGAAAATCAGCGTGGCACCTGTGGGCACCTCCGCGAGGTCCTCAATAAAGATGGCGCCTTTGCGTTTGAGGTCTTCCACCACGAACTTGTTGTGCACCACTTCATGACGCACATAAATCGGTGCGCCAAACTGCGACAGGGCGCGCTCGACGATGGCGATGGCACGATCTACACCGGCGCAGAAGCCGCGAGGGTTGGCGAGAATGACTTGCATGGGGCGCATGGCAATATAGAGGGCTGATGGCTTCGAAAGAACCGATTTTACCGGATAGTGTGACAATGCTCGTATAAAGTCGGCCAAAATCTGTAAATGCGGGTTGTCATGGCAGATTTCAATAGCTAGTGATCGACTGCAAATCCAGAGAAAAAGAGGTGTGCCCACTAGACCTGTACCGATCAGTAGCACCTGTACCACCAAAAATATAAGCCAAAACAGCAATTAATTAGAGTGACAACATGAAGCTGAAACACATTCCGCTCGCCAGCCTCTTGGCAGTGGCGTTACCGGGCCTTGCCGCTACGGAGCAATCCAAATCGAGCACTGCAGTACTATTCCAGAGTTTTCATTGGCATTCAGCCAACGGTTCGTTTTACCGTGACATCCAGTCTAAAGCTGCCGACTTGAGAGACCTTGGCATTACCCATGTCTGGTTCCCACCGCCTTCCGATGCGGGCTCACCAGAGGGGTATCTGCCTCGCCAGTTGAATAAGCTCGACTCCCAATATGGAAGCGAACTTGAACTGACCTCGGCGATTTCGGCCCTTAAAGCCCAAGGTCTGGAAAGCGTGGCGGATGTCGTGATCAACCATCGTATTGGCTCAACGGACTGGGGTGATTTCACCAACCCCACCTGGGACTGCCGCGCTGTGGTCAAGGAAGACGAATGGCTAGGCAAGTGCGGCAATGCGGATTCAGGCGAGGGATTTGGCGCCGCCCGCGATATCGACCATAGCCAGACGTTTGTGCAGAACGACATCAAACGCTGGTTAGGTGTAAGGCTGAAGGGTGTAGGCTTCACCGGCATACGTTTTGATTATTCCAAAGGCTACGCACCCCGCTACGCAGGCCTGTACCACGACGCCATGCAGCCAAGCTTCTGCGTAGGCGAAGTCTGGACCGATCTCAACTTCGATAACGTCAATACACATCGCCAGGGTTTGATGAACTACGTCGATGGCACAGGTGGGAAATGCGGTGTATTTGATTTCACCACCAAGGGTTTACTGAACCAGGCGCTGCACCATAGCGAATATGGTCGGCTACGTGACAGCACAGGCAAACCCGCGGGCGGTATTGGCCGCAATGCCCAGAAGATGGTGACCTTTGTCGACAACCACGATACCGGCCCGTCAGAAAGTTGCAGCGCAGGCCAGAATCATTGGCCTGTACCGTGCGACAAGGTGATGCAGGGCTATGCCTATGTGTTGACCCATCCTGGTATTCCGAGCGTTTATTACCCGCATGTGTACCAGTGGCGACTGCGGGATAGCATCAAGCCCTTGCTTAAGCTACGCAAGGAACAAGGCATTACATCGACCTCCCAGGTAGCCATACAACGCGCTGAAACCGGGCTTTATGCGGCGATTGTCGACAATAAAGTCGCCGTCAAGATCGGCCCAGCTGACTGGAGCCCCGGTGTGGGTTGGACATTGCGCACTTCAGGTAACCAATATGCAGTCTGGACCAAGGGGATGACAGAAAGCTGTACAACAGTGCCGGTCAACTTCAGCATTGCCAATGCCGCGACAGTAGGGAACCAACGCCTCTATGTGGTGGGGAATCAAGCCAATCTGGGTGATTGGACGCCTGCTCAAGGTTTCAAGCTGAACCACCAAGGGAATGGCAACAATGCCACGTGGACAGCTACGGCTAACCTGCCGCCCACCACACAGGTGCAATACAAATTTGTAAAGTGGGATGGTGTGACAGCCAGCTGGGAAGGCCGCCAGGATTCAGCCAGCGGCAACCGGGAATTGGTTACGCCGGCTTGTGGCGGTTTAGTAGCAGAAAGTACTGGCGGCAGCTTCCGCTTCTAAGAGCCTGTTTAAAGTCTCGCGAGCTAAGGTGAGACAAGGCGAAAACACCCGAGGAAGCGGAGTTTACGAGTGGTAAATGAGTATTCCGAGGGCGTTTTCAACGCCGTATCGCCGACGCGCAGCAGACTACGAGCAGCTGCTAAGTTATACAGCGCCGGCTTTGCGCAAGCTCTCCGCCAATGCCTCTGCAAACTGGCGGTAACCTTCCGCATTGGGGTGGATAGGGTCGCTTTTGAGACTATTGTCCGCAAGGATGCGCACCAATGTATCGGTTTCAATGGGCAGCTTGTACTCCTTGGCGAGCTCGGTGTAGAACTCTGGCACTTTCAGGCCCAATCCTAAACGTGGTGTGGCGACCAGCAGTACAGGCAGATTGCGGCGCTTGGTTTCGTCCAGCATGGCGCGTAGGTTGGCGATGGTCTCTTCCTGCGGTTTACGCTGCAGGAAGTCATTGCCGCCCAGGCACAGAATAACGAGGCGTGGTGGGGTGGCATCCAGTGTTGTGGCAAAGCGGGCAAGGCCGTCGGCCGTGGTATTGCCTGGGATGCCGGCATTGATCACGGGCCGCGAAATCAAGCCGGCAAGCACGGTGGGGTAGCTGGTCTCGAGTGTGGCGCCGGTACCGTAGGTGAGCGAATCGCCAAATGCCAGAATCGTCGCATCGGTCGAAAGCCGCTTGATAGCCGGTTGTTTGCCACAGCCCAATAGCGCCAACAGGGCAATCATTACCAGCGCATTTCGTCTTGTAGTCATCTCTTTGTCTCGGTCACCCGGTTCAGTGTTGATCCTAGCAGTCGGGCTGTCATCGTTTACAATCTGATGTTGCTCCTTTCCCCTGGATTGCCTACGTGCGCCTTACCCACGTCAAACTTGCCGGCTTCAAAAGTTTTTGCGACCCGACCGCCATTCCGGTACCAGGGCAGCTGGTGGCCGTCGTGGGTCCAAACGGTTGCGGCAAATCGAATGTGATCGACGCGGTGCGTTGGGTGCTCGGCGAGTCCAGCGCCAAACAGCTGCGTGGCGAGTCGATGCAGGACGTGATCTTTAACGGGTCGACCACGCGCAAGTCGGTCAGCCGCGCCTCGGTGGAGCTGGTGTTCGACAATGCCGAGGGCAGGGCGGCCGGCGCATGGAGCCAGTATGCCGAGATCAGCATCAAGCGCTTACTGACCCGCCAGGGGGAGTCATCCTACTACATCAATAACCTGCAATGCCGCCGGCGTGACATTGCCGATCTGTTTCTCGGCACCGGCGTGGGCACCAAGGGTTATGCGGTGATTGAGCAGGGCATGATCTCGCGCATTATTGAAGCCCGACCTGAAGAGCTGCGTGCTTTTCTGGAAGAGGCGGCAGGGATATCGAAATACAAGGAGCGGCGTAAGGAAACCGAGGGGCGCATTGCCGACACACGTGAAAATCTGGAGCGGGTGGACGATATTCGCCAGGAATTGATTGGCCAGTTGGAGAAGCTGGAAACGCAGGCAGGGGTTGCCGCCCAGTTCCACGAGATGAAAGCGCGCCTTACCGAGCGGCAGAACCTGTTGGCGCTGCAGCGCAAGCTCGATGCAGAGCGTGATGAGGCCCAGTTCCGAACCGAGATTGCCGCAGCCCAGACTGGCCTTGAATCGCAGACGAGCCGGCTGCGCGATACCGAAGCCGCTATTGAACTGCTGCGTGAACAGCATTACGACGCGACCGATAAGGTCAGCGAAGCCCAAACGGCATTGGCAGATGCCAGCGCCACCGTGGCGAGGATGGAACAGAAGCTCTTGCACCTGCGTGAAACCCGCCAACGGTTGACGCAACAGCAGCAACAGGCACGCCAACGTCTGGATGAGCTGAACCGTGCACAGCAGGGTGTGGCGGCGGAACAGGACGAATGGCAAATCAAGCACGAGGATGCTGCACTGGCGAAGGAGGATGCCCAGGCAGCGTTGCTGGCGGAGCAAGATGCCTTACCCAAGCTGGAGGCTGAATATAAACGACATGACCACGCCCTGAGCGAAGCGCAGCTGGCTTTTTCCCACGCTCGGCAGTCTCGCCAGCTGGCCGAGCAGCAATTGCAGCACCTCGAACGCAGCCTGAGCCAATTACAGCAGCGGCGCGAGAAGCTTGC
Organism: Chitinimonas violaceus; assembly: GCF_052601015.1. Classification (NCBI taxonomy): domain Bacteria; kingdom Pseudomonadati; phylum Pseudomonadota; class Betaproteobacteria; order Neisseriales; family Chitinibacteraceae; genus Chitinimonas; species Chitinimonas violaceus. The sequence continues at coordinate 40,355 of NZ_JBQXDJ010000008.1, forward strand.
GGCGGAAGCACGTAATCTGCCTGTGCCGGATGCCGATCTCCTTGCAGACAAACGCCTGGAGCTGGAGGAGCTGAGTCTGGCATTGGAAGATGCCCAAGGGCGCCTGGGGCAGTTGGATGCGCAATTACATGCAGCCGAAGCCGCACGCGCGGAACACCGGCATGTAGTGGAAAAACTGCGGGTGGAGCGGGCAGAGCTGAGTGCGCGCCACGATGCCTTGGCCAAGCTCCAGGCGCAAGCGGGGGCCGACAAAGCGCTGGACGCATGGCTGGCCAAGCAGGGGTTGGCCGATGCACCCCGCTTCTTCCGCCAACTTACGATTGCGCCGGGTTGGGAAACCGCAGTGGAAGCGGTGCTGCGCGAACGCATGAATGCGGTTATCGGCCAGGCTGCTGATGTATCAGTTGCCCCGGCACGCCTTACTGTGCTTTGGACTGAGGTTGCTGGCGCAGCTGGTCAACCAATAGCCGCCCATGCTCTGCTGCATCATGTACATAGTCAGCACCCGGCTGTGCAAGCGGCACTGCAGGATTGGCTGGCGGGGGTGTTGTGCGTTGAGCAGGATGTGGACTTGGCCGGCATGCAGAGCCAACTTGCACCCGGTGCGCTGGTTGTCGCGCGCTCCGGGCATTCGGCCAGCCGGCATGCCATGCATTTTCACGCACCGGACAACGCCCTGGCAGGCGTATTGCAGCGTGAAAAGGAGCTCGTAGAGCTGGCGCAACGATTGGCGACCATCGGCCCTGCATTAGAAGCGGAAGGCGACGTGCTGCATACGGTGGAGCACCGGTTGGGTGAACTGCATAACGAACTCAAGCATGTCCGCCAGAAACTTGATGCCTTGCGCCAGCATCGTGGTGAGCGGCAGGTCGAGGTGGCGCGGCTTACCCAGGCGGCTGAACAGGCCCGGGTACGGGCCGAGGCATTGGAGCGAGAGCAGGCCGACCTGGCAGAAGAAGCTGCAGAGTTGGCGCTGGAGCAGGAAGCTGTACGTGAAGAGGCTGCCGCTGCAGGCAGCGACCAACCGGCATTGGAACAGGAAGTCCAGGCTGCACACATTGCCAAGGCAGAAGCCGAGACGGCGTTGGAAGTGTTGCGAGGACGTTTGCGCCAAGTCGAACGGCAGGCGCAGGAAACCGGCTTTGCCTGCCAGTCCGCCCAGGCAAGGTTGGCCGAGTTGCAACGGCGCAGCCAGGAAATCAGTACGCAGCTTGAAGAGGCGCAGCTGAGGCTGGATGAAGCGAGCTTTGACCTGGAAGGCATAGACGAAGGCGAATTCGATGTCGGCTTTCAGGAGGCGGTGAACCTGCGTGCTGAAAAGGAACGTCAGCTCGCCACAATGCGCGACGCCGCCAATGCCACAACGAATGCATTGCGCGAAAAGGAATTGGAAAAGCAGCAGATTGAAACTGGTTTCGACCCATTACGCGAAAAAGTAGGCGAGCTGCGCTTGAAGGAGCAGGAAGCAAGGCTCGCGCTAGAGCGATTTGAGCAGGAACTGGTGGAAGCACAAGCCGATGTGGCGGCGTTGCTGCCCTTGATCGGCAACGGCCTCAAAGTAAGCAGCCTGGTGTCGGAGATCGGCCGACTGGGGCAGAGTATCAATGCCTTGGGAAATGTGAACCTTGCCGCGCTTGATGAGCTCAATGCTGCCCGTGAGCGCAAGACCTATCTCGATGCGCAGGCAGAAGACCTGACCCAGGCGATGGACACGTTGGAATCCGCCATCCGCAAGATCGACCGAGAAACACGCATTCTGTTGCAGTCGACGTTTGATGCGGTGAATGGCAGCTTGAAGGAACTGTTCCCATCGCTATTTGGCGGTGGCCGTGCGGAATTGATTCTGACTGGCGAGGAAATTCTCGACGCCGGTATTCAGATCATGGCGCAGCCGCCGGGCAAGAAGAACGCCACGATTCACCTCTTGTCGGGTGGCGAAAAGGCGTTGACGGCCTTGAGCCTTGTGTTTTCGCTGTTCCAGCTCAACCCGGCGCCATTTTGTCTGCTCGATGAGGTAGATGCTCCACTGGATGACGCCAATACCAGTCGCTTTTGCGAGATGGTAAAACGTATGGCTGGACGTACACAGTTTTTGTATATCAGCCACAATAAGCTGACCATGGAAATGGCCGATCAGCTGATCGGTATCACTATGCAGGAGCAAGGCGTGTCGCGGGTTGTGGCGGTGGATATCCAGGAAGCGTTGCAAATGCGCGAGTTATCGGCGGTATAGACGGCAGGATCTAGAAGCGGCCGGCGCAATCGACTATATCGTTGTGGCTGCTATGCCGTTTGGCTTGGCGCATGTCCCGCCTTCCGCTAAGCTCGTGTTCCATGTCCTCTTGGGGACACTTTAATATTCAAGGGTCTGTTTATGGCCTGCAGCGTGCGCCGGAAGTGCTGCAATGCAAGGCCTTGGAACCTGCACGATCGGTTACGAGCAGTCGTCAACAGGGTGAAGCGCAACGCAGAAACTGGAGTGTACTTTTAGTACATGAGGATTTCGAGCAGCACATAAGCCTTGATCATGACTGCGCAGTAAGACTGTGAATAGGTTCTGTAAACAGGTTCTATCAGCCACGCCCGGATCAGACTAGCAACTATGACTGAATTTCACTGGATCACCCTAGGCCTTGGCGTTGCCCTCGTGGCTGGCGTGTGGGGTTTCAATGCCTGGCAGGAATGGCGCTTCAAAAAGCGTGCTGCCGCAGCTTTCGCACGCAGCCATCCGGATGTTTTGCTTGAAACGCCGAAGAATATGGTCCGACAGGGCGAAGCTGTCGCCAGGATGGAGCCCTCGTTAGCAGGTGCAGGCACGCCACCACCACCCGCATCGCCTGTCGTCAATGCGCCGGAAGAGCTGGAGCTCACCGATTCGCTGGCCCTGGCGGTGTCGGTCCTCGACCCCTCGCTGGACTATATCGCCGAATTGCATCCCGGTGAGACGATCGATTATGCAGAGATCACTCAGATTGAAGTGGGTAAACGTATAAGAACCCTGGGCTTGTCTACGCTGGACGAATGGGAAGTCGTGCGTCCGGGTGGCAGTTACAGCGAGCTGCGCATCGGTTTGCAGCTGGTTGACAGGCAAGGGCCGCTTAGCGAAGCGCAGATGGTCATGTTCTGCGAGCAGGTGATTGCATTGGCGGAACGTGCTGGGGGTGTAGCTACCTTCCCACGCCGTGAAGACAAACTGCGTATTGCCCAGCACCTGGATACCTTTTGCGCTGATGTCGACATGCTGATCGGGCTCAATATCGTGTCGAGCCGAAATCCGTTCCCTATCAGCCGGGTGCGCAGCATGGCCGAGTCCGCCGGCATGGTGTTCGAAGGCGATGGCGCATTCCATATGCGCTCGGACTCCGGCAAGGCCTTATTCACGTTGACCGATCGCCACCACCGGCCACTCGATGCGCTGGAAGATACGCCGTCGCTTACCCTGATGCTCGATGTACCGCGTGTTGCGGGGGGCGAGTTGGCGTTTGACCGCATGACCGACCTCGCCCAGCAGATGGCCCTTACCTTGGGCGGTGACCTTGTCGACGACGAGAACCGCTCCCTTAAACCGGCCGACCTGGCTGCCATCCAGAAGCAGTTGATCGTGATCTACGACCGCATGGACGAACGCGGTATCGCCGCGGGCAGCATGGCGGCCCTGCGTCTATTTGCCTAACTATGTCTTCACCGAACCGACGCGTAGCACAGCTGCGCGAATTGTTACGCCGTTATAACCGTGAATATCACGAGCTGGATGCACCCAGCGTACCCGATGCTGAATATGATCGACTGTTTCATGAACTTGAAGAGTTAGAAGCAGCCAATCCTGGTCTTAAAACATTAGATTCGCCTACCCAACGCGTCGGTGGTCGTCCTTTGACGGCATTCGAGCCGGTCAGACATGCTGTTCCCATGCTGTCGATACGGACGGAAACGGATTTTGGACCTGGCGGAGCTGCAAATTTTGACGCTAGAGTGCGACGTGAGTTGGGATTACCGTCCCACCTATCCGTGGAGTACGCGGCTGAGCTTAAGTTCGACGGTCTCGCAATCAGCCTGCGTTACGAGAGTGGCGTGTTGGTACGTGCAGCAACTCGTGGTGATGGCGAAACGGGCGAGGATGTCACGCACAATATCCGTACCATTGATCAGATTCCATTATGTTTGGCTGGGCAAGCGCCAGCGGTGCTGGAAGTGCGCGGTGAAGTGTATATGCGCCGCGATGCGTTCGATGCACTCAATGCCCGCCAGCGTGAGCTGGGCGAAAAGACCTTCGTGAACCCGCGTAACGCTGCAGCAGGTGCGGTACGCCAGCTCGATTTCAAAATTGCCGCCAAGCGTCCGCTTAGCTTCTTTGCCTATGGCCTGGGTGAAGTAGTGGATTGGGATATTCCCCTCACCCACAGCGGCATGCTTGATGCGCTCGCAGCATTCGGCTTGCCAGTTTGTCCTGACAGGGAGGTCACAAGGGGTGCTGCCGGCCTGATCGACTTTCATGACAGTATTGCCGCCAAGCGCGACAAACTGCCGTTTGATATCGATGGTGTGGTTTACAAGGTAAACGACCGCGCATTACAGACACAGTTGGGGTTTGTAAGTCGTGAACCACGCTGGGCAGTAGCGCACAAATATCCTGCCCAGGAAATGCTGACCACGGTAGAGGCCATCAACGTCCAGGTTGGCCGCACTGGCACCATCACACCGGTTGCCCGGCTTGCCCCAGTGTTTGTCGGTGGCGTTACTGTCACCAATGCCACCTTGCACAATATCGACCGGATTCGCCAGCTTGATGTACGCGTGGGGGATACCGTCATCGTCCGCCGTGCGGGGGATGTGATCCCAGAAGTTGTGGATGTTGTGATGGACCGACGCCCCCTGCGGGAAGAGTCGGTTGATCTGCTCGAAACACGCCAGGTACCGCAATACGAACCTTTTGAAATGCCGACCAGTTGTCCGGTTTGCGGTTCGCACGTGGTACGCGAGGAAGGTGAGGCAGCCTACCGCTGTACGGGTGGGCTGGTCTGCACCGCGCAGCGCAAGCAGGCATTGCTGCATTTTGCCAGTCGGCGCGCCATGGATATCGAAGGGCTGGGCGACAAGCTGGTGGATCAGCTGGTCGATGTGGGTCTGGTACGTACGCCGGCCGATATTTACCGTTTGGGCATACTCAAGCTGGCCGAGCTTGACCGGATGGCGGCGAAATCCGCCTCCAACTTGTTAGCCGGCATCGACAAGAGCCGCAACACCACGCTGGCGCGCTTTATTTTCGCTTTGGGTATACGCAATGTGGGCGAGACCACGGCAAAGGATCTGGCGCGCCACTTTGGTAAGCTCGATGGCTTGATCGAAGCCGCAAGCCGTGAAGACGAGAGCGCGGCCTTGTCTGTTTTGCAGTCGGTACCCGATATCGGCCCTGTGGTGGCTCACTCGATTCGCGACTTCCTGCGGGAACCGCATAACGTGGAGGTCATCGAACAATTACGGGCAAATGGTGTCAGCTGGCCTGAATTTGAGCCCAGCGAGGTTGTGCCTGCCGGCCCCTTGTTGGGCAAGACCCTGGTAATCACCGGTACTCTGCCTACCTTGAGTCGCGATGAGGCAAAAGCCCTTATCGAAGCGGCAGGCGGCAAGGCTGCGGGTTCTGTCTCCAAGAAAACTGATTACCTGGTGGCGGGGGAGGCTGCGGGTTCCAAGCTCGATAAGGCGCAGGAACTCGGCGTACCTATTCTCGATGAAGCCGCGCTGTTGGCATTGCTTGCCAAGCAACCTGAATAGCTGGATTAGGACAGACCCATGCAAAAAGTCACCAAAGCGGTATTTCCGGTAGCCGGGCTCGGCACTCGCTTTTTGCCGGCCACCAAGGCCAGCCCGAAGGAGATGCTCAACGTTGTGGACAAGCCGCTGATCCAATACGCAGTGGAAGAAGCGGTGGCTGCGGGCATCACCGATATGATCTTCGTTACCGGTCGGAACAAACGCGCTATCGAAGACCACTTCGACAAGGCGTATGAGCTGGAGACGGAGCTGGAAGCCAAAGGCAAGCATGAACTGCTTGAGCTGGTGCGCAATATCCTGCCCAAGCACGTCAGCTGCGCCTATGTACGTCAACCTGAGGCCCTGGGGCTGGGCCACGCAGTGTTGTGTGCCCGCCCACTGGTGGGAGATGAGCCATTCGCCGTTATTCTGGGGGATGACCTGATCGCCGCTGAAAAGCCGGTGATGCAGCAGATGGTTGATTTGTACGATGAAACGCAGAGCTCAGTCATCGGCGTGCAGGAAGTACTGCGTGAAGAGACGGGCTCCTACGGCATTGTTGTCGCCAGCCGCAATGGTGGTGGTTACCTCAAGCTTAGCGGCATCGTCGAAAAACCCAAGCCGGCTGATGCACCATCCACTTTGGGTGTTGTGGGCCGATATATCCTCAGCCCGCGTATTTTCCGCCATCTGCAAAAAGCCCAGCCCGGTACAGGAGGTGAAATCCAGTTGACCGATGCGATAGCCGCCTTATTGGAAGAGGAGCGTGTATTGGCGCTGCCTTTTGAGGGTGTGCGGTATGACTGCGGCTCCAAATTAGGCTATTTGCAAGCCACCCTGGCGTTTGCTACCCAGCACGCGGAGGTCGGGGCGGATTTTCGTGCTTTCCTGCGGCAGTTTTGCGCCAAAGAGGGCTATTGATGCAAATCTATCCCTTGCAGGCGGGTGATGATCTGGACGAAGCCAGTCGGCTTTTCGATGCCTACCGGCAGTTCTACCAGCTGGCCAGCAACCAGGGCGCAGCGCGCACCTATCTGAGTATGCGTCTTCAATCCGGGCAGTCGGCAGTATTTCTGGCGGAGGCAGAGGGCAAGGCGGTCGGGTTCATGCAGCTTTATCCCAGCTTCTGTTCGCTGGCGCTTGCGCCGATCTGGGTGTTGTACGACCTTTACGTCCATCCTTCGGCGCGAGGCCGTGGCATTGCCAGCGCCTTACTGGAGACTGCACGTGAGTACGGTTTATCCACCGGTGCTGCCTACCTGCAGCTTTCGACTGCTCATAAGAACCACACCGCTCAAGCGCTGTATGAAAAGCATGGCTGGCAGCTTGACCAGACATTCCGCACCTATACGCTTTCCCTGGAAACAAATCCATAGTCCCTGGCCTGTTTGCCTTTCAAGCCTGTTTCACACCTACAATGCAGTCATACCAATACAAGAGGGAAAAGGCGCATGCTGGCCATTATCGGTGGAACCGGGCTGACCCGGCTTAAGAACCTCAAAATCACCCACCGGCAGGTTATTCGAACCCCTTACGGTGAGCCATCCGGCGCACTCACCTTTGGTGAGATCAACGACCATCATGTGGTGTTTATTGCCCGCCACGGCTACGGCCATACTATTCCGCCGCACGAAATCAATTATCGCGCCAATATCTGGGCGTTGGCTGAGCAGCAGGTGTCGCGCATCGTTTCCGTCTGTACGGTGGGCGGCGTACGTGAGGACCTGGCCCCCGGCACCCTGGTGCTGCCTGACCAGTTGATCGACTACACCTACGGCCGGCGGCATACCTTCTTTGAAGGTGGCGATAAACCGGTTACCCATAGCGACTTCACGGAACCTTATTGCCCCAAGCTGCGTCGACGTATCGTGCAGGCAGCAAAAACCAGCCGGCAGACCTTGGTGGAGCACGGGGTATATGCTGCAACGCAGGGGCCACGGCTGGAAACGGCTGCGGAGATCAACCGTATCGCCCGCGATGGCGGCGATATGGTGGGTATGACAGGTATGCCGGAAGCGGCGCTGGCGCGCGAAGCCGGGCTCAGTTACGCCGCGATTGCGGTGGTGTCCAACTGGGCTGCGGGACGTGGCAACAGTCTGCACAACGTCGACCTTGCCGCAGCCGAGACGGTCTTCCAGGCGGCTATCGAGCATGTGCATCGCATGTTGGAAGCCTTGGTAAAAGTTGAAGGAGTATAGAAATTGGCAGTACGCGATATTGTATTGATGGGTGACCCGCTGTTATTGCGGGTTGCCGATCCGATCAAGCCCGAGGAATTCGGCTCGCCAGCCTTGATGGCGCTGATCAAGGATCTACAGGACACCATGGTTGCCATGAATGGTGCAGGCATCGCTGCGCCACAGATTGGCGTATCGAAGCAGATCACGATTTTTGGCGGTTTCAAGAGTCCACGCTATCCGGACGCCGAAGCTGTGCCCTACACCATTCTGTGCAACCCTATTCTTACGCCGCTGAGTGATGAGATGGCCGATGACTGGGAAGGTTGCCTTAGCGTGCCCGGCCTGCGGGGTGTGGTGCCGCGCCACGAGCACCTGCGTTACCAGGGCCTGGACGAGTTGGGGCAGCCGATTGACCGCCAGGTAAGCGGTTTTCATGCGCGGGTGGCGCAACACGAGTGCGACCATTTATTCGGCAAGCTTTACCCGATGCGCATCGTGGATATGAGCAAGTTCGGTTACAGCGAAGTGTTGTTTCCCAATCAGTTGCCAGCAGAGGATTGAGGCCCGGATACGATTGTTACCCCCTCTGGTGAGGTTATCTGCCAAGCTGCGATTGATGTGAGCGCGCGCAGCTTCTAAGGTTGATTGGCATGGTGATGTGGGTGTAGCCCTTCCACAGACCTGTTAGAACCCGTTTACGATCTTATAGCGTGGTCGTGATCAGGTTCTTGGAACTTGTTCAATATCTGTTACGAGCAGTTGTCAGCAGGGTGCAGAGCAGCACATAAGCCCTGATCACAGCTGCGCAGTACAGATAGTGAATAGGTTCTTGGATGCAAAGCCATCAACCTGAAACAGTAACCGAGAGTGAGCATGTTTGATAACAAAGCCATTCTGATCACCGGGGGGACCGGATCCTTCGGCAAGCAATTCATCCATACCTTGCTGGAACGCCATAAACCTCGCCGTGTGGTGGTGTTTTCGCGTGATGAACTGAAACAGTTCGAGATGCAGCAGGTGCTGAATGCTCCCTGCATGCGTTACTTCCTCGGCGATGTGCGCGACGGAGACCGTTTACGGCAGGCCATGCGCGGTATCGATTATGTAGTGCATGCCGCAGCACTCAAACAGGTGCCAGCAGCGGAATACAACCCTACCGAGTGTATCCGCACCAATGTCTCGGGTGCCGAGAATGTCATCAACGCCGCCATCGAAAATGGCGTTGCCAAGGTGATTGCGCTTTCCACCGATAAGGCGGCGAGCCCGATCAATCTCTATGGCGCAACCAAGCTGTTGTCCGACAAGCTGTTTGTTGCCGCTAATAATATCGCCGGTACCCACAAGACCCGTTTTGCCGTAGTGCGTTATGGCAATGTAGTGGGTTCGCGGGGTTCGGTGTTGCCGTTCTTTCGCAAGCTGATCAACGAGGGTGGCGCTTCTCTGCCGATTACCGATCCGCGCATGACGCGCTTTTGGATCACCCTCGACCAGGGCGTGAGCTTTGTGATGGAGAATTTCGCCCGCATGCACGGTGGTGAAATCTTTGTTCCCAAGATCCCTTCGGCTCGCATCGTTGACCTTGCCACTGCCATGGCGCCGCAGCTCCAGCAGCATGTTGTGGGGATACGTCCGGGTGAAAAGCTACACGAGATGATGATTTCCAAGGACGATGCGCTGCATACCTTCGAGTTTTCCCGCCACTACGTGATTGCCCCTTCCATCAGCTTCATCGTGCAGGCGGATTACCAGCAGGATGGTTTGGGTGAACGTGGTCAGCGTGTGCAGGAAGGGTTCGAGTATGTGTCGGATACCAATCCGCACTACTTCACCATTCCTGAGCTCACCCAACTGGACCGACAGACACCATGATTCCTTACGGCCGCCAGCAAATCAGTTCTGACGATGTGGCAGCCGTGGTAGCGGCCTTGCAGTCGGACTGGCTGACCCAGGGGCCGGCGATCGAGCGCTTCGAGCAGGCATTGGCTGCGCGTTGCCAGGCCCGCCATGCTGTGGCGGTATGTAATGCGACCGCTGCATTGCACCTTGCCTGCCTTGCCCTGGACCTTGGGCCGGTGGATAGCGTATGGACTAGTCCCAATACCTTTGTCGCCAGTGCCAATTGCGCACGCTATTGCGGCGCGAAGGTCGATTTCGTCGACATTGACCCCGCTACCTGGAATCTCGATGTCGACAAGCTCGAAGCCAAGCTGGTGGAAGCCAAGCGTGCAGGACATCTGCCGCGCGCCCTGGTTGCCGTGGCGTTCTCGGGTCAGAGTTGCGATATGGCGCGTATTGCGGCGCTGGCCAAGGTGTATGGCTTTGCGGTGATTGAAGACGCATCGCACGCCGTGGGGGCGACCTACCAGGGGCGTCCTGTCGGGTGTGGCGACTTTGCGGACATGACGGTCTTCAGCTTCCACCCGGTCAAGATCATCACGACCGGGGAGGGTGGGGCGATTCTGACCAACCGCACCGACCTCGCGCAGCGGCTGCAACGCCTGCGCAGCCACGGTATTACACGCGATCCTGCGCAGATGCAGGGCAACAGCCACGGCCCGTGGTACTACCAGCAGCGGGAATTGGGCTTCAACTACCGCATTACCGATCTGCAGACGGCGTTGGGTTATTCGCAACTGCAACGACTTGATGACTTCCTGGCCCGCCGGCGTGCGCTGGCGGCGCGGTATGACCAACTGCTGGCAGGATTGCCGTTGCAGTTGCCAACCCGTCAGGCTGGGGCAGAGTCAGCATGGCACCTGTATGTGGTGCGTTTGCAGCTCGATCGCATCGGCCAGACACACCGTAATGTGTTTGAAGCTTTGCGTGCGGGGGGTATTGGTGTGAATGTGCATTACATCCCGGTGCACTTGCAGCCTTACTATGCTGCATTGGGGTTTCAGCCCGGTGATTTTCCAGAAGCCGAGCGCTACTATGCAGAGGCGATCAGCCTGCCGATGTATGCGGGGCTGACCGATGCGCAACAGGATGATGTGGTGGTCCAACTTCGAGCGGCGGTACGACCATGAGCAATGTCGCAATTATCCCGGCGCGGGGCGGCAGCAAGCGCATTCCACGCAAGAACATCAAGCCGTTCCATGGCCAGCCCATGATCTCCTACGCTATCCAGGCGGCGCGAACGGCGGGCTTATTTGACCGTGTCGTGGTCAGTACCGATGACGATGAAATCGCTGAATTGGCGCTGCTGTTCGGTGCGGAAGTTCCATTTCGCCGGCCTGCTGAGTTGGCGGACGACCACGCCACGACGATTGCCGTCATCCAGCATGCCATCAAGACCCTGCAAGCCGAGGGGGACGCAGTAAGCATGGCGTGCTGCCTGTATGCCACGGCGCCCTTTGTGCAGGCCAAGTATCTGTTTGCGGGTTTCCAAGCCCTCATGGCTCAGCCGGACAAGGCATATGCGTTCTCGGTAACGACCTTCCCATTTCCAGTGCAGCGGGCTATCCGGCTTACGGCCGATGGGTGTGTCGATGCGCTTTACCCGGAATACCGCAATACCCGCTCGCAAGACCTGGAAGCAGCATTTCACGACGCAGGCCAGTTCTATTGGGGGCGTGCCGAAGCATGGTTACGTGGTGAAGTGATTTTCTCACCTGCTTCCTTGCCCGTGGTATTGCCGCGTTATCTGGTGCAGGACATCGATACGCCTGAGGACTGGATGCGGGCTGAATACCTTTACAGTGCCTTGCAAGCCAGTGGCGAAATCGTGTGAGGGTATTGGTCCGAACCGATGCATCGTTGGCCATCGGTTTTGGTCATGTAGCCAGATGTTTGACTCTGGCGCACGCATTATGCAAAGGCGGGGCCCTAGTGACATTTGCCTGCCGCAGCCTACCCGGCAATGCTTTAGCGCAGATATCAGGGCAAGGTTTTCCGGTTTTTGCATTGCCAGGCCAGTATCCGCAGGACACCACCCATTCCAATATTGAAGCGCTGATCGACTGGCAGGCTGATCTTGCCGCGCTGCAAGCCGAAATGGATGAGCAGCCACCTTTCGACTGGGTACTGGTTGATCACTATGGTCTGGATGCAGGCTGGGAAAAAGCTGCAAGGGCTATTGCAAGCCATATTGCGGTAATCGACGACCTTGCCAACCGCCCACACGATGCTGATGTGTTGCTGGACCAGAATCTGACCGCCACTGCTGCAGCCTATGCAGATTTGGTCCCTGCCAAATGCCAAATGTTGCTTGGCCCGCGCTATGCCCTGCTGCGACCTGAATTCTCGGGTGAACCTATTGCAATTGCCCCGCAGGTTGGTCGTGTGCTGGTGAGTTTTGGCGGAGTCGATGTTGGCGGTGAGACCTTTAAGGTATTGGATGCATTGGCAGCTTTCCCTGCACTTGAAGTCGATATCGTGGCGGGCGCTGCCAACCCGCGCTGGGCGCAGCTGCAGCAACGTGTGGCTGGGCATTCCTCCTGGTGGTTGCAACGGTTTGTCAGCGACTTTGCGGTATTGATGCGTCAGGTCGATCTGTTTATCGGTGCAGGTGGGGGTACCAGCTGGGAACGTGCAGCGCTGGGCCTGCCAACTGTGTGTATTGCGATTGCCGCCAACCAGGAAGCCAATGCCGAGCAATTGTCACGACAGGGGGTACATCGTTACCTAGGGCCCTCACAAGCGGTTACCGTCGCAGCGCTGAAGCAAGTGATCAATGAGTTGATTGCCGATACTAGTGCACGGCAGGCTTATGCAGCCCAATCCCGTGCTCTGGTGGATGGTCAGGGTACGCGGCGTATGGCTGCAGCGCTATTGACGCGAGGGCTGCGACTTCGACCAGCCACGTTGGAAGACGCGCAACTGTTGTTTGACGGCCGCAATGCAGAGCACGTAAGGCGTTGGTCACGCAATTCCGACCCTATCACTTGGGAACAGCATCTAAACTGGCTCACGCATACCTTGCAGCTGTCAGATCGGCTACTACTGATCGGCGAGGGGCCGGGTGGTCCGGTAGGCATGCTGCGTTACGATCGTTCAGCAACTACACCGGAACGCGCCGAAGTATCAATCTACCTGTTCGCGGGTCGGGAAGGCATGGGCTGGGGTCAGGCTTTGCTGGCGAGGGGTGATAAACAGCTTAAACATCATTGGCCAGCCGTGGTGGCAATCGATGCGACGGTGCTGGCAGGCAATGAGGTATCGCAGAAGTTATTCAGGCAGGCGGGTTACCAACAAAGTGGTGAACATTTTGTGCTCAATGTGTAGCTTGGAACCGGTCTAAAGTCTCGCGAGCTAAAGCAAGACAAGACGAAAACAGCCGAGGAAGCGGAATTTACGCGTGGTAAATGAGCATTCTGAGGCTGTTTTTAACACCGTATTGCTGATGGGCAGCAAACTTAGGTACAGAACCTGTTTACGATCTGTTGCGAGCAGCTGTCAGCGGGGCGCAGAGCAGCACAGAAACCGGAATGTACTTGAGTACATGAGGATTTCGAGCAGCACATAAGCCCCGATCACGGCTGCGCAGCAAGGTCGTAAATAGGTTCTTAGGGGCTGTATCTCGTACGTCGGTGTCGATACCGAAAAGGGATGAAACCATGCATAGCTTCAAGATCGGCCATCGCACTGTGGGTGCGGACTCCGCGCCCTTCGTGATTGCCGAAATGAGCGGTAACCACAACCAGTCGTTAGACCGGGCGCTGGCAATCGTCGAAGCGGCCGCCAAAGCCGGGGCCCATGCCTTGAAGCTGCAAACCTACACGCCCGACACGATGACATTGGATATCGACGAGGGCGAGTTCCATATTGCCGATCCGAACAGCCTCTGGGCTGGTACCTCGTTGTACAAGCTCTACCAGGAAGCCTATACGCCGTGGGAATGGCACAAGTCGATCTTCGAGCGGGCTAACGCGCTGGGCATGCTGGCGTTTTCCACGCCGTTTGATGAAACGGCAGTCGATTTTCTCGAGTCGCTGAATGTACCTGCCTACAAAATCGCTAGCTTCGAGAATACCGATATCCCGCTGATACGCCGCGTCGCTGCAACAGGTAAGCCGATGATTATTTCCACCGGCATGGCGAATGTGGCGGAGCTTGATGAAAGCGTACGGGCGGCGCGGGCTGCCGGTTGCAAGGACCTAGTTTTGCTTAAGTGTACCAGTACCTATCCTGCAACGCCGGCCAATACCCATCTGCGTACGATTCCGCATTTGCGTGATCTGTTTGGCTGTCAGGTCGGGCTTTCCGATCACACCATGGGGGTGGGGGCCGCAGTGGCAGCTGTTGCGCTGGGTGCGACAGTGCTGGAAAAGCATTTCACTCTGCGTCGGGCGGATGGCGGCGTGGATTCGACATTTTCATTGGAACCCGAGGAAATGGCCGCACTGGTTGTCGAGACTGAACGGGCATGGCAGGCCATGGGCCAAGTGCAATATGGGGCGACCAGTGCCGAGCAGAAATCCCTGGTATTCCGCCGCTCACTCTATGTGGTGCAGGATGTCGCGGCTGGGGAGGTGTTCACGGCCGAGAATGTCCGCGCTATCCGCCCCGGGCTGGGCCTGCCGCCCAAGGCATTGGAAATCGTACTCGGTCGCAAGGCCGGTAATCCCATCAAACGTGGCACCCCGCTCAAGTGGGAGCTCTTGGCCTGATGACCCAGGGAGACTTGCGTGCAGGGTTGATTGGCTGTGGCCGTATCGGGTGCGAGTTCGACGACGATGCCCAGCGTATTGGCATCTATACCCATGCGGCCGCCTATCGGGCTGCTGACGGGGTAGGACTGTGGGCGATTGCCGATGCGGACCCCGCCAAGCTGGCCAATTGCGGCGAGCGTTACAACATCCCGGCCGAGCGCCGCTATACCGACGCCTATGCCATGCTGGCAGCGGAACGGCTTGATCTGGTCAGCATCGCCGCACCCGATGCTTTGCATTTCCCCTTGGCCAAAGCCGCCTTGGTTACGCCTGGCGTACGCGGTGTACTGCTGGAAAAACCCCTGGCGCTGACTGTATCGGATGGACGCGAACTGGTTGGTTTGGCGGCGGGGCACCAGCGTGTGCTGGCGGTGAACTACTCGCGGCGATTCTGCCCCGCGCATGCCAAGGTGCAAATCGCACTGGTCGAGGGTGCACTGGGCAATATCCAGCAGGTCTGCGGCTATTACGGCAAGGGTATCTGCCATAACGGCAGCCATTGGCTGGACCTGCTGCGTCAGTTCTTCGGCCCGATTCGCCAATTGCGTGCCTGGGCTGGGAGTGCGCCCGATTTTGAAGGTGACCCGAGCCCGGATTTACGTATCGAACTTGATTCAGGCCTGTACGCCAGCCTGCTCAGCACCAGTCACCTTGCCTACAGCCTGTTCGAGATGGACATCGTTGCGGAAAGAGGCCGTGTACGGATCAGTGACAGTGGTCATCGGATTGACTGGTACATGGTGGAGGAGAGCCCATATTACGCGGGCTACCGCCTTCCGGCACTGCGCGAGACCGACCAGAACGGTATGCGGGACCTCTTGCTGGCAGCGGTTGAAGACTTGCGCGACGCGGTCATTACAGATCGGCGGCCGTGCTGCTCGGGTGAGGATGGGGTAGCAGCGCTGCTGGCTGCCCAGACCGCAATCCAATCTTTGTCAAGCGGCCGGGCGGAGCTGGTACGATGAAGCCGGTGGCCATCGTTGCCGGTGACCCGGGTGGCGGCAATGCATTGGCGCCGGTAATCCTGCGTCTACGTAAGCAGCAATGGCCGCACCGGCTGTTTGCGTATGCCGAATCAGCGCGGTTGTGGGCAGAGCGGGGTTGGGATGTGGCACCGGCCGAAGCCATTGATTTCTCCGATGGCGCCGGCCTGCTGTGTGCGACCTCAGTGAATGCTTACCAGCATGAATTACGCTGGATTGCTGCAGCCAGACAGTTCCGAGTGCCCAGCCTTGCGGTGCTCGACTTCTGGAGCAACTACCGGCCACGTTTTCTGTTCGATGGGCAGCAACATTTGCCTGACTGTATCGCTGTGCCGGACAAGCTGGCTTGTGACGAAATGGTGAAGGAAGGATTCGATACCGATCTACTTAGGGTAACCGGCCAGCCTGCACTGGATGTTATAGCCCAAGGGGCAGGGCAGCTTAACGAGGCGGCACGGGTTGCACTGCGCACTGAATGTGGCGTCAAGGCGGATGAGCACCTGCTGATTTTTGTATCGCAGCCATTGCGCCAGATGGCCAGGCAACTGGGGCAGGCTCCAGCGATTGATGAGCAGTCGGCGCTGCGGGATATCGAAACTGCTTTATTGAAATTGGGACTACCGATCGCCCTGAGGGTCAAACCCCATCCGCGGGAAGACTCGGCGGACTTTGCTGGAATCGGTCAGATATGGGCCAATACACGGTTAGCGCCGTCTGCACTGGCTCATGATTTGCTTAGTTGTGCCGATATGGTGGCGGGCATCCATTCGATGCTGCTGCTGGAAGCGTGCTACCTCGGCTGTCGGGTGTTGAGTTACCAACCCGGTGGCCAAGCGAGCGACCCCTTACCCTCGAATCGTTCTGGTCTCAGCCGCCGTTGTGACGATGCTGCAAAGCTGCCGCAAACGCTGGCCGACACATTGGCCGGGCCCAAGCCGCAAGCGCCCTCGCTTGATGGTTTGTCGGCCCAGCGTGTGTTGGATGTGCTGGCAGGGCTGCTGGCCTGAACAAGATGTGTCTGGATGGTACTAGGTATGACGCAACAACTTGCCTTGTTGGGCGGTAACCCGGTGCGCACAGCACCTTTGCCTGCCTACAACACTTTGGGGCCGGAGGAACGTGCTGCGGTAAATGCGGTGCTCGACAGCGCGGTGCTATCGCGCTTTCTTGGAGCATGGACACCCGACTTCTACGGCGGAGACAGGGTCCAGGCGCTGGAGCGAGCCTGGGAGAAGCATTTCGATATCGCCCACGCGGTCTCGATGAACTCAGCAACATCCTGCCTGTACGCGGCAGTAGGGGCGCTGGGTATTGGGCCTGGAGATGAAGTCATTGTTTCGCCCTACACCATGTCGGCCTCTGCAGTGGCGGCAGTGGTTTACGGTGCGATACCGGTATTTGCCGATATCGATCCTGCTACGTTCTGCCTGTCTGCCGAGACGATAGCTGCGCGTATTACATCGCGCACCAAGGCGATTATCGTGGTCGACATTTTCGGCCAACCCGCCGATTTTGGCCCCATCATGACCTTGGCGCGCCAACATGGTCTGCGGGTGATTGAAGACAATGCCCAGGGGCCGGGTGCACGTTATCACGGGCGATATAGCGGTACGCTGGCTGACATCGGCATTTTCAGCCTGAACTATCACAAGACCATCCATTGCGGAGAAGGCGGCGTTGCCGTGACGATGGATGCGGAACTCGCCGAGCGTATGCGGCTGATTCGCAACCACGCTGAAGCGGTAACCAAGCCCAAGGGTGAAACCAACCTCGTCAATCTGGTCGGTTTTAATTACCGTATGACTGAAATCGAAGCGGCGATTGCAGCGGAACAACTGAAAAAGTTGCCGACCCTGCTTGCCGCCCGGCAAGCCAATGCCACCCGGCTGAGTGAGCGGCTGGCAGGATTGCCGGGTATTCAGACACCCTTTGTACAGCCCAGCGTCGAGCATGGTTGGTACGTCTATGCCATTAAATATGATGCGAGCCTCAGCGGCGTGCCGCGCGCCAAGTTGGCGCAGGCGCTGCGGGCCGAGGGTATTCCGGTTGGCGAAGGCTATGTGGAACCGCTCTATCTGCAACCCATGTACCAGCAGCGCATTGCCATCGGCCGCGATGGCTTTCCCTTTACCTATCCGGGTTACCAGGGTGAACTCAACTACGCGCGCGGCCTGTGTCCGGTTACCGAGCAGATGCATTTTCAAACACTGCTCTATGCCGATTATGTCCACGCTGGTCTTTCCCTGGCCGATGTGGACAGCATCGCCAATGCCTGGGAAAAAGTGCTGACCCAGATCGATCACCTACGTGAGGACAGAGCATGATTGCAGCCCCGCCGTTTTTACGCGGCCCACGTGTGGAACTGCGCGCTTTGAGCGAAGCGGATGCCGATGGCGAGTATGTTGAGTGGCTGAATGATCCTGAAGTCTGCGCAGGCAACAGCCACCATGTTTTTCCCTATAGCCGCGAGGCTGCGCGCGAATTTATTCGCAGCCATCAACAACGCCAGGACAGCCTGACCCTCGCCATCGTCATCGCCGATAGCGGTCGCCACGTCGGCAATATCGCGCTCAGCCAGATCCACCCACGCCACCGCTCGGCCGAGTTCGCCATTCTGCTGGGCGATCGCAGCGTATGGGGAACCGGAATCGGCTATGAGGCCGGACTATTGTTGGTCGAGCATGGTTTTAAGGCGCTCGGTCTGAATCGTATCTATTGCGGTACTTACGCAAGCAATATCGCGATGATGGCCTTGGCCTACAAGCTGGGTATGCAGGAGGAGGGCCGTCGTGTCGAAGCAGCCTGGAAGAACGGGCAGTTCGTGGACGTCGTGGAGTTCGCTGTCCTGGCGAAGGCATTTCTCGCGGTATAGGTTGGGAAGCCAGCCTGTCCTGGCGAGTATACGCAATCAACCATCATCATCGCCCTGGCTGGCAACACAGGGCAACAGATAGGAAGCAAGTAAAAGCGGGGCAGTAGCAAACCAAACACCAAAGACGGGAACGCAAAATGAGTGACAACAAGCAAGCGTTGATCGATTGGAAGACCGATGCCTGGAAGGATGCGGGCATGGTGTCGTGGTACTCCAAGCGGATGTTCGAGAATACCGGCACCAACCAGCTCAAACACCAGTTGGAAATGCGTTATATCGAGCGCTTTGCCACGGGCAAGCGGGTGCTTGATGTGGGTATCGGTACCGGACGGGGCTCCATTCCACTTGCCCAGCGCGGCATGGATGTCACCGGTATCGACAGTTCGCAGGCGATGCTCGACGAGACCCGTCGCCTGGCCGGCAACGTGCCGATGACGCTATTGCCCGGTGATGTAGCCAAGTTGCCACTGCCCGATGCGGACTTCGACTTTCTGTTGTCACTCAATGTCGTCGTGCATTTCCCGCACTGGCGGACGATTCTGCAGGAGTGGGACCGGGTATTGAAGCCTGGCGGCCGTATCCTGTTCGATATCCATTCATTGGATCATCTGGAAGCAGTCTACGGGGCAGGTGAAGCCACACAGCGCATGGTGGCTGAGGGTGAGGCAGCGTTTGGCAGCTATATGTCGTTGGCGCGTGCAAGCGATATCGTGGCTTGGGCCGATGACAATGGCTATCGCATCGAGGCGATCACGGCGGTAGGCGGCTTCGTGGTCAGTACCCGTAATCATTGGCTCAGTAGCATCGAAACCAAGCATTGGTGGAACCGGCTGTTGGGTTGGATGACGTCGGACCCCAAACTGTTCGAGTTTGCACTTTGGTTGGAAACCGAGGTTGTCTGGCAACTGCCAACCACGGCAACCGGCCGTTTTATGGTGGTGCTCGACAAAAAGTCCGATCCTGCAGCCAACGCTGCCTGGTTGGCTGAGCAAGCACGGCTTAATGCCGCTTGGCGCGCAGGTGATGTTGCGGCTGCCATGCCGGCATTCTCTGCACCGAAGATGGAAGCTTTGCAGTCCATGGTGCCGCATCCGCGCAATACCTATTTGCTGTTCGAACTGCTTAAGATTGTGTGGTCCCATTATCCGGAACTGTCGATGCAGGGCTATGTTCCCCAGCGGGTGAGTGAACTGTTTGACGATTGGCAGCTGCAGGAGGAAATCGACCACTATGCCTTAAGGGTGGCGGGTGAGTGGCGGCGGAGCGGCGACTTTGGCGCCAAGTTTGAACACGGCGGCGTACCTTTCGGGCCTGGGATGGAATACAACCTGATGCGTGATGTGCTGGTCGATTACCTCAATATCTTCGCTCAGGGAGAACAACCATGAAGCAAGGCGCGATTCTTTCCCTGTTGTGGCCCCGCTACAGCAAGGTAATTGAGACCTTCTGCCTGAATGAACCCGGCATCGCCGTCATCTGCCCACGTGTCCATTTCGATGTGGGGTTGGCGGAGCGGCTGCAGCAAATGGGTTCGCCGATGATCGAACTCGAAAGCCTGCTCGATGAAGCAGCACACCAGCGGGTTCACCAAGGCGTGAACGATGGATTGTCCAAGCTGGTGCACTATTTCACCACCACGGGTTGGGAGGATGGCTGCACCACGCTGGAGCTCGATGAAAAGCGCTTTCAGCCCATACTCAAAGCGCGGGCCGATGCGGAAGTGCCCGGCTTGGTGCATTTGCTGGAAGGGCTGCAACTGGCATTTGATCAGTTCGACATCCGCCTCATGGTGGTCAGCGAGGACCTGACTTCTGCGTCCAAGACGGCTGTTATCTGGGCCAAGCGTCAGTCGATTCCCAGTTTACAGGTGATGCATGGCGTGGCGCTCAGCAAGCCGTACACCGTGCATGGCGCATTGTTTGCCGATTCGCTGGCAGTCTACGGGCAGCGTGGTCTGGAGAGCTATCTCGACATCGGTGTCGACCCCAAACGTTGCTATATCACCGGCAACCCAGCCTGGGATGCCTATCCGACCCATATCAGCCGGCGTGCGGAATACCGCAATAACTTTGCCAAGCAGTACAACCTGGATAGCCAAAAGCCCTGGTTGGTATTTGGCACCACCTGGGCGGCGAATCTGACGGCGGTGGGCGACCCATTGGCGTTTGAAGGCGGTGTACGGCAGTTTCTGATGGCGGTAAACGAGCTACACGAGGCCGGCATTTCTGCCGAATATGTGCTCAAAGATAGAGCAGGCTCGCATCTGGACGGCGCAGCTGAGGTGGCGCGTATCGCCCGGGAACTTGGCCTGCCGGAAGACGCTTATCGCTACAGTACGAGCGGTGCTGAGGAATGGGTGGTGGCTGCCGATGTGGTGGTGGGCACCGACTCGAACCTCCAGGTCGAGGCTATGCTGGCCGGTACACCGGTGGTGAACCTGATGAACTGGTTCGGCATGCGGCTGGGGCCGAGCTTCGATGTGGAAAGCGGCGTCGTCGAAGTGGTGCCAGGTGAGCTGGGGCCTGTGCTGGCCCACTTGGCTGATAGTGTCGATACCCGTAATCACCTTGCGAGCAAAGTCAAGGAAGCGGCATCGCGTTACAACGTCGGTTTGGATGGATTGGCGCATCAGCGCGTTGCCGAGTTGATGCGGCAGTTGCTGCGACCGAATGCACCGACCAAATACCTGTGGCAGGAGCTGCTCGATGTCGAGCATATGGATGCGACCGGCTACCACGATGGACGCCGCCCCGACCTGGTAGAGATGTTTACCAACGACCCCAAACTGTTGCTCGACATCGGCTGTTCGGCAGGAGGAACCGGTTTTGCCTTCAAGCAGAAATACCCGGAGGCGAAGGTCTGGGGAGTGGAAATCAACTCAGCTGCTGCAGAAAAAGCGGCAACCCGGCTCGACAAGGTGCTCAATGGCAAGTTTGAGGACTTTGACTTGGTCGCGGAGGGGATCGAGCCTGGCACGCTAGACGCGGTGATTATCGCGGATGTGCTTGAGCATATGTACAACCCCTGGGATGTGCTGATGCGGCTTAAACCCCTGCTTTCACCGAAGGGGCAGATCGTCACCAGTATTCCCAACACCCGCAATGTCGGGTTGATGGAGGATCTCGCCCGTGGCTACTGGCGCTATGACGCCTGGGGTCTGCTCGATATCACGCATATCCGCTTCTTTACCTATAAGGAAATCAAGCGCTTCTTCCACGAGACTGGTTATCACATCATCAAAACGGTGAACGGCATCGACCCACGGTTACGTTCGTTGTTCGATCTGTTCTCGCCCAAGGTGCCGTGCGATATCGATTGCGGCAAGATGGTGATGAAAGGCGTGACGCTCGATGAGCTGAGCGAACTTTGCTCCTTGCAGTTCTATACCCTGGTCGAACTCGGTGCCGAACCTTTAACTGACTACAATCCGATTGCCCAACCGGCAATACAGCCTGGCCAGGCTTACGAGTTGTTCCTGCATACCCATCTGCTGACCAAGGTAGAAGTCGGGCATTACGAAAAGCGGATTGCTGAGTGGGGACGCCAACCCATGGTTCATGCGGTGATTGTGGCCAGCCCGGAAACGATCACGCAGATGTCAATTACGATCCAGTCACTGGCCAACCAGTTGTATTACGGTGTTCGCTTCACTGTGCTGGCCCCATGCGACATGGTGCCAGGTTTTGTCGAGAATGATCGTATGCAGTGGCGAACCTATGAAGGGCAGCCCCATGCAGTTATCAATCAGATACTGACTGCAAGCGATGCTGACTGGGTGACTGTGCTGCAGTCGGGTGACGAAGTCGTACCGCATGGGTTGCTTTATCTGATGGAGGGCGCGTATAGCCACCCTGACTGGCGGGTTATCTACACAGATGAGGACAGACGGGAAGAAAGCGGTCGGCACGCGCTGCCGTATTTCAAACCCGACTTTTGCCCGGATTATTTCCTGGCTTTGCCCTATCTTGGCGACTTCTTCCTCATCCGGCAGGATGTCTTTGCCCAATTGGGCGGATTTTCCTCCGAAGCCCTGGGGGCTGCCAACTTCGACCTGTTATTGCGAGTACAAGAGCAATGCGGCAATGCGGCGTTTGGACACATCAGTGATGTGCTCTATCACCGTACGGAAAAACGCAGCCTCGATACGCTGCCCACTCAGGAGAGCATCGCGGCCGGCCAGGTCGCACTGGTCGACTCGCTACGTCGACGCAAAGTGGATGCGGAGGTCGTAGGGGGCAGTCTGCCAGGTACTTATCGGGTACGGTACCAGCATGCCAACCAACCCCGTGTGTCGATCATCATGTTGACGCGGGAGCACCTTGCCGACCTGCAGCGCACGCTGGAAGGTGTGCTCAATAGTACTAGCTGGCCCGACTACGAAATACTGCTGATCGATACCGGCAGTGAAGACCAGGCGACGTTGGGCTATCTCGCGGAGTTGGATCAGCTGGGTGACGATCGCCTACGCGTATACAGGGTGACGGGTGAGCTCAATTTCTCCAAGCTGCGTAATCAGGCGGCGGCAGAGGCGACAGGCGAGTATCTGCTGTTCCTGGATAACGATATTGCGCCGATCCAGCCGGAATGGCTGGCAGAGATGATGGCGGAAGCCCAACGCGCCGAGGTGGGTGTGGTCGGGCCGCGTCTGCTCAGACCGGATGGCACGGTCGATGATGCCGGTCGTATTCTTGGCTTGCTGGGTGTTGCTGAGAGTCCATTCGTTGGGTTGCGGTTCGATGAGCCGGGTTACTACGGCCGTTTGCAAACCACCCAGAACTATTCTGCGGTATCGGGCAGCTGCTTGTTGATCCGCCGAACGGTATTTCAGCAGGTCGGTGGCATGGACGAATCATTCGACCTTTACCAAGCCGACCACGACCTTTGCCTGCGCGTAGGTGCAGCGGGTTACCGTGTTATCTGGACGCCTTATGCCAATCTGATCCATATGCGTGGTACCAGCCTCAACGATGGTGTGTTGATTCCGGAGCCATACCGTGTTGAACGTGAACGTGCCAATCAGGCGCTGCTTTACCAGCACTGGTTGAAGCAGCTGTCGTTCGATCCCGCTTATAACAGCAACCTCATCCTGCAAGGCGGTGTATTTGAAATCGAGCCCCGCCCCCAGCTGACCAAGCAGGCATTGCCATGGAAGCCCTTGCCGCGATTGCTGTCGATACCCGGCGACAACTGGGGTTGTGGCAACTACCGCATTGTTCAGCCACACTCGGCAGCGGTGAAGCAGGGCTTGGTCGAAGGGTGGAAGTCGTTTGACCATTACCTGATGGTAGAAATCGGACGGATGGAGCCCGACACCATCGTGTTGCAAAGGCAGATGATGGACCACCAGGTTCCGTTCCTGCGTGAATACAAGCTGCAGCGGAATATCCGTCTGATCTTCGAAGCGGATGACCTGATGACAGAGGTGCCCAAGAAGAGCCTTCACCGCGCCGACTTACCACGCAATATGGGCGAGAAGATGCGTAAGGCACTAGCGTATTGCGATCGCTTTATCGTCACGACGGAGCCGCTCAAGGAAGCCTTTGCCGATATGCATGACGATATCCGCGTGGTGCCTAATTCCATCGACTTTGATATATGGGGTGAATTCAAGCCACGCCGCCAAGCAGGGAAAAAGCCCCGTGTAGGTTGGGCGGGCGGTATCAGTCATGGCGGTGATCTCGAAATCATCTACGACGTTGTGCGGGAATTGGCCGATGAAGTGGAATGGGTATTCTTTGGCATGGCGCCCGATCCGCTGAAGGATTTCATATCCGACATACGTGCCGGGGTGTCGTTTGAGGAATACCCGCGCCATCTTGCCAGCCTCAATCTGGACCTTGGTATTGCACCGTTGGAACTGAATGCTTTCAATGCCTGCAAGAGTAATCTGCGCATTCTGGAATACGGGATACTCGGCTACCCCATGATCGCAACGAACTGGACGCCCTATCAGGGTGACTACCCGATCACGCTGGTGGAAAACCGTAAGTCGGATTGGATAAAAGCCATACGCGAGCATATCCACGACCTGGATGAGACCGCTCGTCGTGGTGATCGGTTACGGCAATATGTAATAGACAATTGGTTGCTGCAAAACAGATTGCCGGCATGGATGTCGGCATGGTTTGACTTTTAAGGGCCGCTAACAGAACCCTTCTGGCGTTGTTGCGCAAGCTTGCCGTACCCACCGTACTGTCTACGCTTGCGTGCCTAGCCAGAATCGCTTTGCTGGGTTTGGTTAGCGACTCTAGCCGGCAAGATTTGCAGTCTTGCCGGAATTTTTTGCCGGCCGGCCCTAAAGTTCCATCAGTGCTCGTCGATAAAGGGAGCAAGGCGTTGACCGCCTGGTTAGTTCAACCTTAGCCCCCAGTAGGAGACGAGATCATGCAAGTCATCAACACCAATATCCCGTCGCTCAACGCCCAGCGGAATTTAAGTAGAACCACAGAAGGCCTGAGCACGTCGCTGCAACGCTTGTCTACCGGCTTGCGCATCAACTCCGCTAAGGATGATGCAGCCGGCCTGTCGATCGCTTCACGCATGACCTCCCAGATTCGCGGTATGGATCAGGCCCGTCGCAATGCGAATGACGGTGTCTCCCTGGCGCAGGTGGGTGAAGGCGCACTGGGCCAGATGAGCGATCTGTTACAACGCATCCGCGAACTCGCCGTGCAGTCTGCCAACGGTACGAACTCTGTATCAGACCGCGCTTCGCTGAATTCAGAAGTATCCCAACTGACTGCTGAGTTGGACCGGTTCGCCATCACTACCGATTTCAACGGACAAAAGCTGTTCGACGGTTCCTTCGGTACTGCCGCTTATCAGATAGGTGCCAATGCCAACGAAGTGGTTACCGCAACAACCGCCAACTTCCGCACCAGCAACTACGGTACTTACCAGCTACGTAGCCAGCTAGCCCTGGCGACATTCGCCCAGACCGGTACGGTATCCGGTACTGTCATCAGTGGTGGTACCTCCGGTGCTGTGCTCGACTCACGCAATGCCAACGGTTCTGGCGCGATCAGCATTAACGGTGGTAATGGTGGTGCAACCATCACCAACCTCAGTTCCGGTTCTTCAGCACGTGATGTCGCAGCCGCCATCAATGCAACCAACACCGGTGTACGCGCCAGTGCACGTACACAGGCACTGGTTCAGTTCAACGTCAGCTCTGCAGGTGGTATCGGTGCTACCTCCGGTACGACGGATGGGGTGAGCGGTAACGGTCTCTCGTTCTCGGTTAACGTCACCGGCTCGAACACCCAGGTGGTGAACGTCACCTTCAAGGTGGGGGATAACCGCTCGTCGGCAGGGTTGGCTGAAGCCGTGCAGGCCTTTAACGACCGTGCTTCGCAGACAGGTATCACAGCACGCCTGAACGACACGGGGAACGCCATCATCCTGTCTAACGACGATGGTAGCGACATTGTGCTGCAAAGTGTTTCGACGGCTGTCGATACAGCATCGACCGGTGTCGTCTCGCTCGCGACAGGCGGTCTTGGCGGTACACCGATCTCCGGCGCTTACCATATGAGTGCGGTTGGCTCTGGCGGTTCGGCGGGGGGCGCAAGTCAGACTTCAGGCTTCCTGTTACGTATCGGCGGGCAGGTAACACTGGATTCCGACAAGAGTTATTCGATTTCGGCACTAAGCGGTACTACATTCCAATCTGGTGTGTTCGCCTCCTCTGGTTCGACACCTAACGCCACATCAGGCCGTGCACTGATCTCAGGGAACAGCCTAAGCTCTAACCTTGTGGCAGTGAATGCACTGGATGTGACGACAGTGGACGGTGCCAACCAGGCACTACGGATTGTGGACAGTGCACTATCGGTGGTGAACGGACAACGCGCCAAGTTTGGTGCCCTGCAAAACCGCTTCCAAGCAACGATTGCTAACTTGCAGACGGCTTCTGAAAACATCTCGGCATCCCGCTCACGGATTCAGGATGCTGACTTTGCCTCTGAAACGGCAAACCTGACCAAGGCACAGATCTTGCAACAGGCTGGTACTGCGATGCTGGCACAAGCCAACGCGCTGCCGAATCAGGTGCTCACTTTGCTCCGCGGTTAATCAGACAACTGATCGCTGATAACGTAGAGAAGATCCGCCCCGGCAGCGCCAACTGGCGAGCTGGGGCTTTTGCCTAGGAGTAGCCATCATGCAAGTACAAGCAGTCGGTGTTTCGCTGGTACAGACCGGCAGCCAAACCGAGGCTCAGGCCCCGCGTAAGGCGATACAGAGCGAGCAGGAGGTGGCCTCACCGCAAAGCACAACCCCGGCGGGGGCGGCCAACAAACCTGATCGCGCGGACGATAAACAACTCAGTGTCGAAGAGTCGGTCGAGAAACTGAATGAAACGGTGGCGGCATTCAATCGCAGCCTGCAGTTCAGCATCGACAAAGACACACGGATGAATATCGTCAAGGTCGTGGATGTGAGTTCGAAGGAAGTAATCCGACAGATTCCATCCCAGGAAGTCGTTGAGATTGCGAAAGCAATCGATAAATTGCAGGGCCTGTTGTTGAGTGACAAGGCTTAGCGCAGGACCCGCGGAGCGACCAGGAGTCGCGGAACGGAGGGTAGTACGATGGCGATCACATCCACAGGCCTGGGGTCAGGGCTGAAAATTGAAGAGCTGGTCACCCAACTGGTTGCAGCCGAACGGGACCCAGCTCAGAAGCAATTGACAGCGAAAGCCACCGCCGCCACCGCCAAGCTCACTGCGTTGGGGATGGTGCGTGGCGCATTGTCTTCGTTTCAGTCCTCTGTCCAGGCGCTTGAAAGTGCCTCTCGCTTTATTACTCCCGTCACCACTTCCTCCGATTCAACCAGCGTCAGCGCTACCGCTGCAGCATCCACCCCACTTGGAAGCCATGCCATATCGGTTTCTCAGTTGGCGCAAAACCAGCGTATCAAGAGTGAGGTGTTCAGCAGTGTTGATACGGTTGTCGGTACGGGCAAGCTGATCATCGACTTTGGCACCATTGCGGATGCGACGACGGGTAACCCGACAACCCCTAACGGCAGCGGCATCTACAGCAATGCCAAGTTCACGACCAATACCAAACAGTCGACTGCCACCATAACCATTGATTCGCAGCACAATACACTGAGCGGTATACGTGAAGCGATCAATTCGGCGCATGCTGGCGTAACGGCGTCCATCATCAACGATGGCAGTGGTTTTCGCCTGGTGTTGTCGTCAGATGCGACGGGTGAATCGAACTCGATGCGTATTACCGTGGTCGACCCTGACCTCAGCAGTACCGATACCAATGGATTATCGAAGCTGGCGTACGACGTTACCCGCGCAAGTGCCAGTGGACAGAACCTGGCGGAAGTACAAAGCGGAAAAAGCGCCAAGCTGAAGGTTGATGGAGTGGATATTACTTCGGAGTCAAATACTCCGTCGGATATCCTGACCGGAATTTCGCTGAATTTACAGAAGGTCACGACATCACCCGTAACGATTACTATCGGACGTGACCCAACCAATACAAGCAAGCTGATGGAAACATTCGTCAATGCCTACAACGAATTGAACAAAACCATCAGCGACGTCAGTTACTACGACAAAGCGACAGGCAAGTCGGGGGCCTTACAAGGCGAGACGGTCGTACGCTCCTTGCAATACGCGCTGCGTGGCGCCATGAATGGTCAACTTGCGGGCGGCACATTTACCCGCATGAGCGATGTCGGCATCGGCTTTACCAAAGACGGTACGATGACGTACGACAGCAGCAAGTTCAATGCTGCTGTCACGAAAGATGCAGCGTCTGTTGCTGCATTGTTCGGTAGCTATGGCGTCGCCACCGATACACAACTTTCTTATGTCAGCTCCACCGGTGCGACCAAGCCCGGCAAGTATGCGGTGTCCGTCAGCCAGATGGCGGCTCAAGGCTTCCTGACGGCAGGTGCAGCGGTACCGGCAGCGACCAATATCAATCTGACGGCTACCACCAATACGCTGACGGTAACTGTCGATGGCGCAACCTCCGGTACCATCACGTTAAACGCCGCGAACTACGCCACAACAGCCGACCTGGCCGTTGAACTGCAGGCCAAAATCAACGGCGACCCTACGCTTAAAGCAGCCGGCGCCGGTGTGGCAGTCAGTTTTGACGCAGGCACCCAGAAATTCACACTGACTTCGAACCGTTATGGGTCTACCTCAACGGTTGCGATTAGTTCGATCAGCTCTGATCTTAATACGGCTTTGGGCTTTGCAACCTCAAATACAGGTACTGCGGGCTTGGATATTGTAGGTTCGATCGGTGGTAACGCAGCAACAGGGAGCGGCCAATACCTGACAGGAAGTGGCGCAGCCGTTGGGCTTAAGGTATTAGTCTCGGGCGGTGCTGCTGGTGCGCGGGGGACGGTTTCGTATAACCGTGGTTTTGCTTACCAGCTCGATGATGTGATCACCGCGCAGACTTCCGCCAATGGGGTGATCGCGGGACGGACCAATACACTCAACAGTGCGATCGATGGTCTGAATACGCAGTTCACTAAACTTACCAGCCGCATGGATGAGTTGGAAAAGCGTTACCGTGCTCAATTTACCCAGCTCGATATCACGATCTCTAAATTGCAAAGTACAGGTACCTTCCTTACCCAACAATTGTCAGCACTCAATCCGCGGTCGTCGTAATGATGTGCACGCAAGGATGAATGGAGCATGCCTGCCAATGTCAAAAATGCGCTGAATGCCTATGGACAGAGCAGCATTGAGCAGGATGTCGAGCATGCCTCGCCCCATAAGCTGATCTGTCTGTTGTACGAGGGGGCGATCAAGGCGCTCTTTATGGCAAAGATGCACATGCAAAATCACGAAATCGGTCCTAAGGGAATGGCAATCTCCAAGGCGATTGCCATTATCGAGGAAGGACTGCGCAATAGTCTTGATCCGGAAAAGAATGGTGAACTCGCAGCCAATCTGGACACGTTGTACGATTACATGAGTCGGCGCCTTTTAGAGGCGAATCTGCGTAATGATGTCGATGCGCTTGATGAAGTTCAGTTGTTGCTGTCCCAGCTGAAAGAATCCTGGGAATCGATTGAAAAAACGGCAGAGACAAGCAAGGCGGAAGAAGCGCCGCCGGAGTCTGGTCGTCAACCTTTGAGCTATGGCCGTGTCTGATACCCGATTATCCGCTTACACACATTTGCTTGAACTGACACAGGGGTTGTTAGCCTTGGCCCGTGCTGAGTCGTGGGATGCGCTGCTTGATGCTATTCCTGCCCAACAGGCTGCGATGGCAAGAGTGCTCAAAGACAATCAATTCCTGTCGAATTGTCCCGCCGATATACGGTCGACGTTGACTGTATTGATTACTCAGACGGATGCAGCAAATCGGGAAATTCTTGAGCGTCTTGCCGCCTGGCGTACCCAAGTTTCAGCTATCCTTGAAGAAATCAATTCAACTCGACAAAACGGTAAGCGTATCAGTCGTGCCTATGGCGGCTGATTGCAGGGAGTAGGTAAGCGTCGCTTCGATGGGTATGGCAACATGAATGTTTTGTTGACTTTAGGTTGGCAGTGGCTAGCAGGCGCCACAATGCTTGTGGCGTGCTTGGTCTATCTCATCCTGCTTTCGGCGCGAATTACCCAGGAAAGACAGATTACCCGGCAGTTGCTCGAGCGGATCGAATACCTTGAAGACCAGCTGCAGTCCTTGCGCCGTGAGCTATCCGGCGTATCTGAACGCAATCAACCCCCTGAGCAACCCGAACCAACCAGCGAAACAGCTTATGCGCAGGCAATGCGCCTGGCTGGGCAAGGGTTGGATTCGTCGGCCGTGGCTGCAGGCTGCGGTATCTCGCGTGGCGAAGCGGAGTTGATTGTTGCCCTCTACCGTGCGTCTCAGCGCCCTTGATACGGGTAGGCGGCCATGATTCCCGCCAATGCAATTGCCTCCTCCCTCCAAGCTTATGTGAAACCAGCGGATGTCCCGTTGGTTCAGGCGGTTGATGCGCTACAGGAAATCCAAAAGCTGTTCACCATTGGCGAGCAGGTGAGGGCGCAGGTAACGGGCATGCTGTCCAGTGGTCGTTATGCGGTGCTGGTGAAGGACCAGCTCCTGGATCTGAATCTGCCGCGTAACACCGAAGAAGGCACGACTTTCGATATGCGGGTGGTGGCGAACTCACCCCGCCTGACTTTCTTACTGCCTCGTCTGCAAGCAGGTACAGATGCACCGCCGTTGCCGCCTCAGCAGACTTTGCCGGATTCCTCGAGCAATGTGGAACTGAGCGGTACCGCTCGGTTTCTGGGGGAGTTGATCGCAGAAAATGCCGATCAGCCCGACAGGCCGGCAATGGTCCGTATGCAGCCAGTGTTGCAGCCTCTTGTGCCGGATAGTGCAGAACCACCAGATACCACCAAACTGGCTGAAGCACTCAAGCAAGCGCTCAGCGAAGGCGGCTTGTTTTATGAGTCGCATCTGGCCGAATGGGCGCAGGGTTCACGATCGCTTAGTCAATTGATGAATGAGCCCCAGGCGCGTTTTGGCGAACAAGCCAAAGCGCTATTGGAGAATCGTCGTACTGATAAAACAAAAGGTGAGCGACCTGCGGGCAATTTGGTGGAACAGTTACTAGGAAGCGATCAGGAAGATGAAGCAACGCCCCATCAAGCGCTATCGGCCGGATTAAGTGAGGGCCTGCCTAACGAGCTGGACAACATGCCGCAAGTGGCGCGCCAGATGATACAGCAGCAATTGCAGCTGCTCGATCAGCGCCAGCTTGCTTGGCATGGGTTTGCTTGGCCTGGGCAGTCACTGCAGTGGGAAGTGGAAGAGGATGGTGGCAATCGTAGCGATAGCGAGATTGAAACTGAGAAGGTATGGCGTACCCGATTACACCTGACTTTGCCCTATATGGGCCAGGTGGACGCCCTGATCAGTTTACGTGGACAGAACCATGTAGATGTCGCTTTCCTGGTGAAGCAACCAGAAACCGCAACGCGGATTCGCGATGCCCAGTCGCGTTTACAACTGCAGTTCGAGGCGGCCGGTCTGGCGCTTGATGCCAACCAGGTGATGGTCGATGAGGATGGGCAGTAGTGATGGCGAAATATCGTCGCGCCCTTGTTCCGGAAGCGGTTGCACTGGCTTATCGGGAGGGTAGTAACGCCCCTCGTGTCGTTGCGAAAGGGCGTGGCCTGCTGGCGGAAACAATCATCGAAAAAGCACGGGATGCCGGTGTTTTTGTCCACGAATCCCCTGAGCTCACAGCGCTATTGATGCAGGTCGATCTGGACCAGCAAATTCCCACTGAGTTGTATCGTGCTGTGGCTGAATTGCTGGCGTTCATTCACTTCCTGGAAAATGGCGTTGAGGTACCTGCACCTGTATTTGAACTGCCTGCCCAGACCCCGGATAAGAGCACGCCAGACCAATGAAATCCTGGCTTTAAGAACGCGCTACTCCTTCGTTTTTGCCCATGTTAGTAATTCAACCAACGTCACACCGTATGGGTAGGTGATTGTTCGGTTACGCCTCAATCTCCCTATACCATAAGCAACCGCACAGTAAGGCAGTGAGCAGGCTACAAGGGCGGCAAGTTATTGCCGCCATGATTTTCTGGGCCGGCAATGGCTGCCAGTGGCTTGCCGCCTTAGAAAAATCCCCTCCGGCATTGTCGCCTGTTTCCGTTATTTATGGCGGTAGACAAGGCCTTCTTCTAAAGAACCTGCACTGAATTCACCTATGTCCAGATGAAAATACATCTGGCACACCCCTTGCTGATAGCCCTACGTCCAAACCGTCGAGGGCATTAGAAATGAATGTGCTTAGACCGAAATGCTTGCAGGAGCATCGTCGTACCGCCGTACCGGTGGTAAGTGGCTTGGACGGGACGCAAGAGCGAGGTGGGGTATGAATGGACATTAACCAACGTACTCCCCACGCAAGGGTTTGCAGGCTTTATCCGTTGCGTCTTGTAGTCGGTTTGTTGCCCGGGGGCAAGGGTAGCAACCGTGGGGAAATGAAAGCATAAAAGCCACGTTTCCATTCGGTGATCGACATTGACCGCGTCCTGCTACCCAGGGCACACGGCGAAGGAGAGCAATCATGCAAGTAATCAACACCAACATACCGTCGCTTAACGCGCAACGGAATCTGGATACCTCAAAAGGCAGTCTGGAAACCTCGTTGCAGCGTCTTTCGACAG
This sequence comes from Chitinimonas violaceus, assembly GCF_052601015.1. Classification (NCBI taxonomy): domain Bacteria; kingdom Pseudomonadati; phylum Pseudomonadota; class Betaproteobacteria; order Neisseriales; family Chitinibacteraceae; genus Chitinimonas; species Chitinimonas violaceus. The sequence continues at coordinate 72,966 of NZ_JBQXDJ010000008.1, forward strand.
GATTACGCATCAACTCTGCGCGAGATGATGCAGCAGGTTTAGCGATTTCTGAGCGGATGACCTCACAAATCCGCGGCTCTGACCAAGCCAGACGTAATGCGAATGACGGTGTGTCACTGGCGCAGGTAGGTGAAGGCGCCTTGACCCAGATGGGCGACATTCTGCAACGTGTGCGTGAGCTGGCTGTACAGTCGGCAAATGCCACCAATTCTGCTCAGGACCGCCAGGCCCTGAATTCAGAAGTCAACCAGCTGGTTGCCGAGCTCGATCGTTTCTCGGTTGTGACCGACTTCAACGGACTTAAATTGTTCGATGGCAGTTACGGCAGTGCCATCTACCAGGTTGGCCCGAACGCGAATCAGACGATTACGGCGACGACCGCCAACCTGCGTACAAACAACTATGGCAGTTATCAGATCACGAATGTGACGCAGCAAGCGACTTTCGCGGTTACCGGTACCTATACAGGGACGGTATTTGGCGGCCAGGCGGCCAGCGGCGGCGCAGTGATCGCCGGGTCGGGCGGCGCATCAGGCAGCTTGTCCATCAACGGTGGCAACGGCGGTGCAACGCTTTCCACGCTGACGTCTGCCTCGACAGCACGTGATGTCGCGGCTGCCATCAATTCTTCGAATAGTGGTGTAAGGGCAACGGCGCGTAACGTGGCGAATATCCAGTTTGCCAATACGACCGGCCTTTCCTATTCGATAAACATTACCGGGGCCAACAGTACCCCTGTCAACGTCACCTTCCAGGTTAAGGACGGTCGCACTGCTGCTGGCCTGTCGGAAGCGATCCAGTCGTTCAACGACCGCTCTTCCCAGACAGGTATTACCGCACGGCTAAACGACACGGCGAACGGTATCGTGCTGACGAATGACGATGGCAGCGACATTATCCTGCAATCGGTATCGACGGCGGAGAACGGTGCTGTCTGCGGCACAATTTCCTTGTCTACTGGTGGCTTAGGCGGTGTTGCGCTCGCATCGGCATTCACTATTACAGCAAACGGTTCAGGTGGTGCAGCAGGTGGGGCAAGCGCCACGTCTGGTTCCGTGCTCAAGATTGGTGGCCAGATCACGCTTGATTCGGACAAGAGCTACTCGATTTCAACGAGCTCAATGGGCTTTCATAGCGGTACGATTGCCTCGTCCGGCACAACAATCAATGCGACTTCCGGTATGTTCCTCAACTCGGGCACCAGCCTTGGGTCTTCACTGGCGGCGGTCAGTGTGCTGGATATCAGCAGCGTCGCGTCAGCCACACAAGCCTTGCGCATCGTCGACAGTGCATTGGCGACAATCAATGGCCAGCGAGCTGCCTTCGGTGCCTTGCAGAATCGTTTCATGTCCACGATCGCAAACCTGCAGGTCTCAGCAGAGAACCTGACTGCATCCCGCTCGCGGATACGCGACGCGGACTTTGCGCAGGAAACCGCCAGTCTTACCCGTGCACAAATTCTTCAACAGGCAGGTACGGCAATGTTGACGCAAGCCAATGCCTTACCCAATCAGGTCCTGTCGCTGCTGCGTAGTTAAGCCCCCGGATACTGGGCAGCAGTCTTTTCGGCCAGCGGCTAACCCCGCTGGCTTTTTTGCGTTTAATGGCTCTAGCCAGCAAGTTGGTCAAGTTGGAAGGAAGCCCCTTCATCCAATGCCAAGGTATTACACAGCCAGGGCAGGGTGGTTTTCAGTTCATCGTGCAGCATCCAAGGCGGGTTCAAAATGAATAGACCGCTGCCATGCATGCCGAAGCCATCATCACGTGGGCGATGTACATTCAAACTGGCGTGCAGCCAGCTTTTTACGGGGAGCGTTTTCAACCGGTTAACCATCTGGTGTGGTTCCGGGCGCTGCAGGATCGGATACCAAAGCGCATAGACGCCAGTAGGAAAACGTTTCAGGGAGTCCTCCAGCGCACTGACTACACGTTGATAGTCTTGCTTGTCCTCGTACGGTGGGTCAATCAACACCAAGGCGCGACGCGGTGGTGGCGGCAACATCGCTTTCAAGCCGGCAAATCCATCACCCTTTTGAGCCAACGCCTGGCGGCCAGCATTGGCCATATTGGCTTCCAACAATGGGAAGTCGGTAGGGTGCAGCTCGAATAAGCGCAGTTTATCGGCCGGGCGTAACAGCGAACGCGCTACCAAGGGTGAGCCGGGATAAAACTTCAGCTTGCCGTCTGGATTTAGATCCCGCAGCAGTTGGACATAGTCGGCAAACCCCGCTGGCAAATCCTGCCGTTGCCATAGCCGGGCAATACCTGTGGCGTATTCAGCATTCTTGGCGGCATAGTCACTGTCGAGCTGGTAGCAACCAGCACCGGCATGGGTGTCGATATACCAGTAGGGCTTGTCCTTCTGGTTGAGATAACCAAGCATGCGGGCAAGCACGTAGTGTTTGAGTACATCGGCGTGGTTACCGGCGTGAAAGGCGTGGCGATAGCTAAGCATGGCAGACGGGTTTGAAAGGCAGGGCCGGATTTTAGCTCGGCTGGCGACATCGCGCCGGCTTGATAATCATATGCCAATTCGTTTTATAAAATCAGCTGTACTGTCTGTTAAAACATAAGAAGGCAGAGTGTTGCGTCGTTTTTCAAGCAAGCACTCCAGCCACTTGGTTATTTGAATAACGGCTTCTTACGCTAGCGATTGCCTCGAATGCATACCATGCCTCCTGATCGGTTGACCCACCTGAAACAACTGGAAGCCGAGTCGATTCATATCATCCGTGAAGTCGCTGCCGAGTTCGATAACCCGGTGATGCTCTACTCAATAGGCAAGGATTCAGCCGTGATGTTGCATCTGGCCAAAAAAGCTTTTGCGCCGGGCAAGCCACCGTTCCCGCTCATGCATGTCGATACCACCTGGAAATTCCAGGCGATGTACCAGTTGCGTGACAAACAGCAGGCGGCAGGCTGGAATCTGATCACCTATATAAACGAAGCGGGCGTAAAAGCGGGTATCAACCCCTTTACAGCGGGGTCTGCCAAGCATACGGATGTGATGAAAACCGAAGGCCTGAAGCAGGCATTGAACAAGTATGGGTTCGATGCAGCCTTTGGCGGGGCCCGCCGTGATGAGGAAAAGAGTCGCGCCAAGGAACGGGTGTATTCCTTCCGGGACCGAAACCACCATTGGGACCCCAAAAACCAGCGGCCGGAATTATGGAATATCTATAACGCCAGAGTCGACAAGGGCGAGAGCATCCGTGTTTTTCCGCTGTCGAATTGGACCGAACTCGACATCTGGCAATACATCTTCCTGGAAAACATTGAGATTGTGCCGTTGTACTTCTCGGCCGAGCGGCCAGTGGTGAACCTGAACGGCACATTGGTGATGATCGACGACGATCGCATCCTGGCGTATCTGACCCCTGAACAGAAAGCCAGTATCGAGACCAAGTCGGTACGTTTCCGTACCCTCGGGTGCTATCCGTTGACTGGTGCCGTGGAATCCAAAGCGGCGACGTTGCCGGAAATCATCCAGGAAATGTTGCTGACCACGACCAGTGAACGACAGGGCAGGGTGATCGACCACGACTCAAGCGGGTCGATGGAGAAGAAAAAACGGGAGGGGTATTTCTGATGTCGCATCAATCAAATCTCATCGCCAGCGACATCCTGACTTATCTCAAGCAGCATGAGAACAAGGATATGCTGCGTTTCATCACCTGCGGGAATGTCGACGATGGCAAATCGACCCTGATAGGCCGGTTGCTGCATGACTCGAAGCTGATCTTCGAGGACCAGCTGGCGGCCATCCAGCGGGATTCACAGAAGTACAACACCACGGATGGCGACATAGACCTTGCCTTGCTGGTCGATGGTCTGCAAGCCGAGCGCGAGCAGGGCATAACCATCGATGTCGCTTATCGTTACTTCAGTACAGACAAGCGCAAGTTCATCATCGCCGACTGCCCGGGCCACGAGCAATACACCCGCAATATGGCAACAGGCGCGTCAACCAGCAATCTCGCCATCATTCTTATCGACGCGCGACGTGGCCTGCAGACCCAGACAAGACGGCATAGTTTTATTGTCAGCTTGCTAGGTATCAAGCACGTGATCGTTGCCGTCAACAAGATGGACCTTGTCGATTTTGATCAATCCGTCTTTGAAAAGATCAAAAGCGACTACCTGGACTTTGCCGAGCAGCTGACGATCTCCGACATCCACTTTGTACCAATCTCTGCCTTGCGTGGCGACAATGTAGTGAATGCATCGACGCATGCCTCCTGGTACAAAGGTCCTACCTTGATGACGCTGCTGGAAACCGTAACAGTGGATCAGGGTATCCACCTGGATGGGTTCCGTTTACCCGTGCAGTACGTCAACCGACCTCATCTCGACTTTCGGGGCTTCTGCGGCACGGTTGCGGCTGGGGTGGTCAAACCTGGCGATGCGGTTATCGCCTTGCCTTCCGGCAAACAAAGCCGGGTCAAAGCCATTGTCACCTATGAGGGAGAGCAGGCCAGTGCTCAAGCAGGGCAGGCGATTACGCTGACCCTGGAAGATGAAATCGATATCTCCCGGGGCGATGTGCTCGTCAAGGCAGACGAACCCTCTCCCAATGTGTCGACCGCATTTGACGCGCATATCGTCTGGATGAATGAACAACCACTGCAAGTTGGTAAGGAATACGTTTTCAAGTTGGCGGGTAAGCAGGTATTTGGCCGGGTTGAGCGGATTCTGCAGCGTGTCGACGTGAACAGCCTTGCGACATCTGCCGCTACACAGCTGGCTTTGAATGAAATCGGGTTATGCCGTATCAGTGTCAATGCGCCGGTAGTGTTTGATGCCTATAAGGCATGCCGTGGCACTGGCAGCTTCATTCTTATTGATCGTTTGAGCAACGCCACGGCCGGTGCAGGCATGATTGTGGCAACGGCTCAAGCAGATAGCGTTAACACTGAAGAAGCATCCGATTTAGCCCGTCTACGCGCTTTTGAGTTGGAGTTGAATCAATTGGTGCGTAAGCATTTCCCGCATTGGGGGGCGAAAGACATCAGCAAACTTTTTAGTCGTTAGAACCTGGCCATGATCTAACTGCGCAGCCGTGATCAGGGTTCATGTGCTGCTCGAAAGCCTCATGTACGCTAGTACATTCCGGTATCTGCGCGGCGCTTCACCCTGCTGATGACTGCTTGCAATAGGTCATGAACAGGTTCCAGGCACTTGTTTAGTTACTGAATAGTGAACATATGCTGGAACTGGGCCATCTCGAAGACTTGTTTGACGGGTTCATGGCAATTCGTCAGGACGACGTTTTTTTTCTGTGCCGCTGCGCGCTCTTTCAATAAAAGCAGCATCCCCAGAGCGGAACTGTCGAGGTATGGCACTTGGTCGAAATCAACGCGGATTTCCTGGACCTCGTTGGCATCCAACAGCTCCTGACTGGCTTGGCGGAATTCTCGATGTAGGTTGAAATCAAACTGGCCCAGCAACATCATCTGGCCGACCTTGCCTTCAATTTTCACGATAGGTCCCATGGTTGATTCCTCCTATTCGATTATTCGTTGTTGATAGATCACCATAATCGCTGCCCGACATTCACCATCCGCAGCACATGTGGAAATATCCGGGCAAAGCAATATGGCTACTACATTCTCATGGTAGACGAAACGACAACATTGCAAGTTATGCCGGGTGTGCGGTCTTCTGCTTCCATATACGTTTCGTAGGCTGTATTGAGTTGCCAGCTAGTGGTGCTATAGCCGCAATGTTTCCAGCAGATCGGTTTCCAGACGCACCAAGGATTTAGGGTCGGCCAAGGCATGGCCGGAAATAGTGAAGGTGTCTTCCGCTCGCTCGCCTAGCGTCATGATTTTGGCTGAGTGTATGGTGACGGAATGAACTGACAATACCCGGGCAATGCGGGATAGCAGCCCCGGCCGGTCGCCTGCAATCAGCGTAAGGATATGCAGCTTGTGCTTATCGTCCTCGCGCAGCAGCACCTGGGGCGGTAGCGGGAAGTGCTTCAGCGCACGGCTCAGCCGTCCGTTAATGGGTTCAGGTAACGGGGTAACGCGCTGTATCAGCTGCGCCAATTCAAACTCGATGTAACCGATTAGATAGCGATATTCAGTATCGCGCCCATCGGCGATATCGACATAGAAGCTGTCCAACGCATAGCCCTTGAGCGTGGTGTAGATCTTTGCATCGAAAATGGTGTAACCCGAGCGCTCAAAAAATCCGCAGATACGGGCAAACAAGTCGGGCTGATCGGGGCAGTAGACCAATACCTGTAATCCCGCCCCGCCTTCCGTAGGACGTGCCCGGACGACCACCTCCGCCTTGTCAAAGCGTCCCCATAGGATACGGCCATGCCATGCGATTTCTGAAGCGTCGTGGCGTAAGAAGTACACCGGGTCCAACGTCTTCCAAAGCGGCTGATGTGCATCATCACGCAGGCCATGCAGCCGCATCAGCCGGAGTGACTCTTCCCGGCGCTCGTCCATCGCGTCGTTGGCGGTCAAGGTAGCGCCAGTGAGGTATCGGCGGGTAGCGCGGAACAGGTCTTCCAACAACTTGGCTTTCCAACCGTTCCAGACCTTGGGGCTGGTGCCACGTATATCGGCCACTGTGAGCAGATACAACGCGATCAGATGACGCTCGTCTCCCACCAGTTCAGCAAAGTTGGCGATGGTATTTGGGTCGTAAACATCCTGCTTTTGCGCCACGCTGGACATGGTGAGGTGATGTTCAACCAGCCAGGCCACCATATCGGTATCCTCGGATGGCAGGCCATGGTTTTCACAGAATTCCCGGGCATCCACCTTACCAAGCTGGGAATGGTCTCCCCCCCGGCCTTTGCCGATATCGTGAAACAGCGCACCCAGGTAGAGTACTTCGGGGCGAGGGAAGGTTTCGATCAGCTGTGAGCAGGCCGGGTATTCGTGGTTGAACGCAGGCGTGGCAAAGCGGCGCAGGTTACGCAGTACCATCAGGATATGTTCGTCCACGGTGTAGACGTGAAAGAGATCGTGCTGCATACGTCCGACGATCTTGCCAAAGGCCGGAATATACCGGCCCAGCACGCCATATTGGTTCATCCGGCGCATAACACGCGTGGTGCCGAACGACTGGCGGACGATCTGCATAAACAAGGCTTTGTTTGCTGGGTCGCGCCGGAAGGTGGCGTTGATGTGCGGCCGGGCATGCCACAGTGCACGTAAGGTGCTTGCGCCTATGGTGGTGAGCTCGGGATGCTGCTGTAGCGTCAGGAAGGTTTCCAGGATTGCCGACGGTGTCTGCTCGTAAACATCCGGGTGGGCGATCTCCAGCAGATGACCACGCGCGATAAAACGATCGTTCAATACTCTAGGGGCGATTGGCGCCTCGCCATAAAGATGCTTGCGTAAGGACTGAATCAAGAGCGGCTGGAGCTGCGCCACGATGCGCGCCGAAAGGTAATAAACCGCCATGAGTTGTTCACTGGCGCGGCTTGCCGTTGTATCCTCATAGCCAAACCGTTTGGCCAGGGTATTCTGGAAGTCGAACAGAATGCGGTCTTCGCGCCGTTTGGCGACCAGATGCAACGCAATACGGAAGGAGCACAGCATCTGCTCGGCACGCTTGAGCTTGCGCATTTCCTGGCCGGTCAGCATGCCAGCCTTATGCAGACTGTTCCAGTCCTGCCCGAGCTTACAAGCCCGTGCCAGCCAAAGCACCATGTGCAGATCACGTAAACCGCCCGGGGCTTCCTTCACATTGGGTTCCAAACGGTTGATCGACCCCTGATGACGGTCATACCGTTGCTGTTGCTCCAGCAGCTTGGCTTCGAAGAAGCTCGCAGGGTTGAGCTGCTGGAATACAGCTGTAACCAGTGCGGCATAGGCTTCGCCATTCCCGGCCAGCAGGCGGGTTTCCAAAAGCGTGGTCTGCACCGTGATGTCGCGACTCGCCTCAGTGAGGCACTCTGCATGCGTACGCACGCTGTGGCCGACTTCCAGTCCTAAATCCCATAACAGACCGATGAAGTGTTCGACTTGCTCCAACGTGGCTTGAGCGGGGGTATCGGGCAGCAGAATCAACAAGTCGATATCAGAACACGGGAACAATTGGCCACGCCCATAACCACCAACGGCAATTAAGGTCGTGGCAGAGTCCATTTCTTGTTCCTGCCAGCGCTCAACCAGAAATGCATCTACCAACCGTGCTTCCTGTTCCAGCAGGGGCAGGGCGTGTTCCGGGTCGTGATAGTCGTTATGAACCGCAGCACGTGCGGCTTGCAACTGTCGGCGGAGTTCGGTGCTGGGGGTGTTCATGGCGAATAGGGGGTGAAACAGACTTCATCTCGTTCACGGTCTGTCGTGAAGCATGGTGCCTAACCACGCTGCATTGCAACAAGTATCAGCCCATCGGGTAATTGGGTTTTTTCAACGACTTGGAAACCCAGGCGTTGATACAGCGCAATCGCTGGGGTATTGGCGGCTGCCGTTGAGACACGAATGACACGTTGGTCTGCCTGGTGGATGACAGCGGTCAACAAAGCGCGGGCGACACCACGCCGTTGAGCCTGCGGCGCTACGACTAAACGGCAGATTTCCACCACCTTATCATGCGTCAGCAAGCCTACCGCTCCCAGCAGTTCGCCATCTTCACGCCAGCCCAGGATTGTTTCATCACAATCCATCAGATCGGCCAAAGTTTCGCGCAGCGGCGGCAGGTCTGCGTACCCAATCAATGCAGCTTCCTGGCGGTAGGCATGCCGCTGCACATTCAGGAGCTCGCCTGCTTGCAAGGCATCGGTCTGATCCAGTTTGAACAACACAGGTGGCTTCCTAACTAGATGCACATGAAAAAAGCGCCGCATAACGGCGCTTCAGATAAGACTCGTTCAGGCCGCCTGCTTTGTAGCCAATAGCGCTGGTGGGGGTTGAGTACCGGCCGACCAGGTGAGTACTTCGTAACCGGTCTCGGTAACGAGCACCGTGTGCTCCCACTGTGCGGACAGAGAGCGGTCCTTGGTGACGATCGTCCAGCCATCAGGCATCGCGCGGATGTCCTTTTTACCGGCATTGATCATGGGTTCGATCGTGAAAATCATACCCGCCTTCAACTCGATGCCGGTACCGGGCTTGCCGTAGTGCAACACCTGCGGTTCTTCGTGGAATTTCTTGCCTATACCGTGGCCGCAAAATTCGCGTACCACCGAGTAACCATTCATTTCAGCATGGCGTTGGATCACCGCGCCGATATCACCAAGGCGTGCACCGGGCTTTACCCGGTCGATACCCAACCACATGCACTCGAAGGTGACCTGCGACAGCCGCGATGCGTGTGCAGGGACGCTACCGATCTCATACATGCGGCTGTTGTCGCCATGGTAGCCATCTTTGATGACCGTGATGTCGAGGTTGACCACATCGCCATTCTTCAGCGGCTTGTCATTGGGTATGCCATGGCAGATGACATTGTTGACAGAGGTGCAGATAGCCTTGGGATAAGGGGTATAACCCGGTGGGCAGTAATTCAGCGGGGCGGGAATGGTGCCTTGCACATTCACCATGTATTCATGGCAGAGCCTGTCAAGCTCGGCCGTCGTAACGCCCGGTTTGACGAAGGGCGTGATGTAATCCAACACTTCGCTGCCTAAACGGCCAGCGACGCGCATTTTTTCGATATCTTCTTGGGTTTTGATGACTATGGTCATGGTGACTTAAACGTGGCCTTGCAAAACAGAAGGATACTGCCATTAGGCAGCATGCGGCAATTTGAAATTGCTTAGTGCATTGATTTTAAAAAAGAATTTAAGTGTTGTTGATGTTGTTTATATAGCTAAAACAGGGAGACATGCAATGCAGAACACTTTTAACCTTCCGGCGAGGTGGCTGGCCGGCATCGGCATAGCCGGGCTGCTTATCCATCTTTGGGCGCAGGTTGCAGGACAGGGCAGTATCGAATTTGTCAGCAAGGCCATCCCGGTTGCCTGCATGATTTTCTGGTTGCAGGGCCAAACTGGGCGCTATGCGGGACTGATACGCATTGGTTTGGTCTTTTCCCTGTGTGGAGACATGTTGCTGGAAGTGTCGCCCGACTTCTTCATCTGGGGGTTGCTTGCCTTTCTCTGCGCCCATCTTGCCTACGTGGTGGCTTTTGTTGGTGCTTCTCGCCGGCTCGCCTTGGTGTGGCTGATTCCGATACTGCTATGGGTTGGTACAGCCTACGTGCTGCTCTACCCACACCTGGGAGAGTTGGCGATTCCGGTAGCGGTGTATGTCAGCGTGATTGGCGCCATGCTTTGGCGTGCACTGGCGCTGTGCGTCAAAGCAGATAGCAGCTGGCAATGGGCTGCAGCCCTTGGTGCGCTGTTCTTCGGCATTTCGGACACCATTCTGGCGTTTAATCGCTTTCACACGCCCTGGGATGGTGCCAATCTGGCGGTTATTCTTGCCTACTGGGCGGGGCAATACGGTATAGCCCGTTCGGTTTTCCGCCCTACGGTTGGAGAAGATTGAATACCTAACTCAGTAAAACAAAACGGCGATGCATTTGCATCGCCGTTTTTGCTTTTCCGCTAGCACTCACGAATTTAATCCGTGAGGGCGAATCAGGACATATGCTGGCCGCCGTTGATGGCGATATTGGCGCCCGTGACAAAGCCGGCTTTGTCGCCTGCGATGAAAGCGATCAAGTCAGCGATTTCGTCCGGTTGGCCCAGGCGGTTGACCGGGATGCCGGCAATGATGCCCTGGCGGATTTCTTCTTTGACAGCCATCACCATTTCTGTGGCGATATAGCCGGGGCTGACCGTGTTGACGGTAACGCCCTTACGGGCTACTTCCTGGGCCAGCGCCTTGGTAAAGCCATGCATACCGGCTTTTGCAGCCGAATAGTTGGTCTGCCCGAACTGGCCTTTCTGGCCGTTGATGCTGGATACATTGATCACACGGCCAAAGCCACGGTCAGCCATGCCATCCACGAAATGTTTGGTAACGTTGAAGAGGGAATCGAGGTCAGTACGCAGCACGACATCCCAGTCCACTTTGCTCATCTTACGGAAGGTGGTGTCTTTGGTAATGCCGGCGTTGTTCACCAGCACATCGACCTGACCCACTTCGGCCATCACTTTTGCCGCCATTGCCTGGCAAGACGCGAAGTCGGCTACATCGCACAGATATGCACGAAACGTATAGCCCTTCTCTTTCTGGTCCGCCAACCACTCGACTTCCTTGCCTGGACGGCTATAGGTAGTCACTACGGTATGTCCGCTGTCGGCAAGCTTTTGGCAAATGGCGGTACCGATACCTCCCATGCCGCCGGTTACAAGTGCGATTCTGGCCATGCTTCAGTTCTCCTGAGTTGCGTACCTGGATGCGACCGCTTGTAGATTCGTTTTGTAGCGATCAGCGCGCAATATATACCCTCGTCGTTGCGTCAGTCTTGTTACGAGCGGCATATCTCTGCGCACCAGTATAATCCTGCAACACATCGTTACGATTTTTGACATGTCTCAACACGTCTTTACTGCACATATCCAACCGGGCACGCCGCCTCGTACGTGGTATGAGGCCGCTACGGCCCAGCCCGGTTTTCAAAAAGACCCTGCTCAGGCCGAGGCGATCGATCATCTGCAACGGCTTTACGATGAGTTGATCACCTTCAAGCGTAAGCGAGACCGGCTGTTCGGGCGTAGTCTGTTGCCTATGCCTGCCGTGCCGCAGGGTCTGTACTTCTGGGGAGGGGTAGGACGCGGAAAAAGTTTCCTGATGGATGGTTTTTTTGCGTGCGTGCCTTACCGGCGCAAGCGTCGGCTGCATTTCCACCACTTCATGCAGGAAGTGCATGAGGGTCTGCGCAATCTGAAAAACGAAGTGGACCCACTTGCCAAAGTGGCCGCTTCCATTGCTGAAGCGACGCGCTTATTGTGTTTTGACGAATTTCACGTGTCGGACATTGCCGACGCCATGATTCTTGGGCGTTTGTTCTCCCATCTGTTCGAACACGGTCTGGTTCTGGTGGCGACCAGCAACTACGCCCCAGAGGACCTTTACCCTAATGGCCTGCAACGGCAGAACTTCATTCCCACCATTGCTCTCTTGAAGCAGCATGTGGTGGTAGTGAATGTCGATGGCGGGAATGACTACCGCATGCGTACGCTTACCCAGGCGCGAACCTACATTACCCCCATTGTTGAGGGGACAGACACTGAGTTGAAGACCATATTCGACAAGCTGGCCACGGCAGGCGACTTACCAACAGACCTGATTATTGAAGAACGCCCGGTCACCGCGATTCGACATAGCCCAGGGGTGATCTGGTTCAGTTTCGAGCAGCTATGCGATGGTCCCCGCTCGCAAACCGATTACCTTTGGCTCGCGCGCCAGTACCATACGGTGATCCTGTCTGATGTACCCAAACTGACTGCCAAGGAGTCGTCTGCTGCGAGGCGACTGACGTGGCTGGTGGATGTGTTTTACGATTACCGGGTCAAGTTGATCATCTCTGCCACTACGCCTGCCGAGGCGATTTACACCGATGGCGCTTTTGCCGGGGAGTTCTTCCGTACCGCCAGCCGATTGACCGAAATGCAATCCACCGACTACCTGGCGCTGCCGCATGAGGCGGGCAAGGTGAAGGATGCGACGATGTCTGTCGCGCTTACCTGAGAACCTGTTTACGATCTTGCTGCGCAGCCGTGATCAGGGCTCTTGTGCTGCTCGAAAGCCCCCGCAAGGGGGACGCCGAACTGCTACGGTGCTACCGCACCAAGAAGTTCGCAGCCTCATGTACCTAAGTACATTCCGGTTTCTGCGCTGCGCTTCACCCTGCTGACGGCTGCTCGCGACGGATCGGTAAACAGGTTCTGAGAATCGATACAAAGTCTGCTGTGCGTCAGCAATAGGGTGTTGAAAACCCCTTTGGCATGCTCATTTACCACTCATAAACCCCGCTTCCTCAGCTGTTTTCGCCTTGTCTTGTTTTAGCTCGCGAGACTTTGAGCAGGTGATACGCTCTGTAATTTAGTCTCAACATAGGAAACGTTGAATGCATTGGATTTACCTATTAATTGCCGGTTTGCTTGAAGTCATCTGGGTAGTGGGGATGAAGTACAGCGAAGGTTTTAGCAAGATGGGATGGAGTGCACTGACGCTTACCACGATGGTGGCCAGCATTGTTTTCCTTTCCAAGGCGATGAAGGTGTTGCCCATGGGTACTGCCTATGCCATCTGGACAGGTATTGGTGCAGTTGGGGGCGTAGCGGCTGGCATCGTGTTGTTTAATGAATCTGGCGATTGGCCGCGTCTGGCGTGTGTTGTACTCGTGGTGGGCGGTATCGTCGGTCTCAAACTTACCTCGGCGCATTGACTATGCAGGCGGTATTGCAAACTCAGGCTGGCGGTATCGATACCTTATACCTCGGTGAGACGGATAAACCATCGCCTGGGCCGGGGCAATTGCTGGTCCGTGTGTGGGCGGCAGGGGTTAATCGGGCTGATGTGGTTCAGCGTGAAGGTAAGTATCCGGCGCCGGCCGGTGCTTCGCCTTTATTGGGATTGGAAATCTCTGGCGAAGTGGCGGCATTGGGCGCGGGTGTTTCCGGCTTTGCTGTTGGCGATGCCGTGTTTGGCCTGGTCGGGGGTGGAGCTTATGCCGAGTATGCCGTGCTGGACGCAAGCTGTGCCTGCATCAAGCCCGATTGGCTGAGCCACTATGAAGCAGCCAGTTTGCCTGAAGCCTGGATGACTGCCTGGTTCAACCTGGTGGAACATGCCATGTTAAAGACGGATGAACGGGTATTGATTCATGCGGGAGCAAGCGGGGTAGGCGCTGCCGCTATCCAACTCGCCACCTTGTATGGCGCGGAGGTGGTCTGCACTGTAGGTAGCAAGGAAAAAGCCGACTTTTGTCGCCGTCTTGGCGCACAGACTGTCATCAACTACCGTGAGGAAGATTTCACTGAAGTGATCAAGGCTGCTGGCGGTGTCGATATCATTCTCGACTGTATTGGCGGGGCTTATCTCGAGCGGAATCTGCAATGCTTACGGGTGGATGGCCGGTTGGTGGTAATTGGGTTGATGGGCGGGACCACCGCATCGCTTGATATGGGCCGATTGCTGGTCAAACGTCTTAGCGTGAGGGGCTCGACCTTACGCGCGCAACCCGAGCCGGTAAAAGCCCGTTTGAGTGCAGCATTGCGAGATCAGGTGTTATCGGCCATCCAGGCTGGGCGGGCGCAGGTAACCTTGGATAAGATTTTCCCAGTCGCTGAGGTGCAGATGGCCCATCGCTATCTGGAAGAAAACCGCAACTGCGGTAAGATTATTGTGACGCTGGATTGATCAAGGAAAGCGAATAACCATGACGATGTTTCGTATTCTTCTGTCCTTGGCGAGTGCTGCTGGGCTGGGTGGATGTGCTGTGATGACGGTGACTGGCGCTGCGGTAGGCGTGGCAACGACGGCAGTCAGCGTCACTACCGACGTTGCAGTTGCTGCTGGCAAAGGCGCAGTGAAAATGGGAGAGTGGGCAGTGGATAAAGCCACGGCAGACAAACCCGCTGCAACAGCCCCTAACCCAACAAACAATACTTCTTCCAATGTACAGACACCGCCTACTGCTGCTGTGTCGTCTCAGCCAGCGCCTGCAACCGATGGCTTGGAACTTCGTCCGTTGATGGATTGAGTACTCCAAGGATGACTTAACGAAGGAGGCTGCGAACTTCTTGGTGCGAAGCACCCTAACAGTTCGGCGTCCCCCTTGCAGGGGCTTTCGAGCAGCACATGAGCCCTGATCACAGTTGCGCAGTAAGATCGTAAACAGACTCAAGAATCTGTTCAAAGTCTCGCGAGCTAGGGCAAGACAAGGCGGAAACAGCCGAGGAAGCGGAGTTTACAAGGGGTAAATGAGCATGCCGAGGGTGTTTTCAACGCCGTATTTGTTGACGCGTAGCAGACTCTTAGTGGAAATCCCGGCTTTCGATGGCCACCTCCCCCAGCATCTCAGACTTATCGGCAAGGCGCTTGGCCAACAGGTGTACTACGTCCTCATTCCGTTGTATGATGCCATACACAGCCAACAGCTGTGCGCCCAACAGCTCCTTACGTTGGCGCTCGACCAGATCCTCCCAGACGATGACATTGACGTTGCCAGTCTCGTCTTCCAGCGTCAGAAACACCACCCCACTGGCAGTGCTGGGCCGCTGCCTGCCAACCACGATACCGCATGCGCGGGCGGGTTGTTTGTCGGAGCAGGCTAGTATCTCTGCTGCGCTGAGCAACTTCTGTTTGCGTAATGCATCGCGCAGGAATGCCAGCGGGTGATTACGTAAGCTCAATCCAAGGTGCTGGTAGTCGCTCAGTACTTCTTCCATAGCCGGGGCCTGTGGCAAAGCAGGAATTCGTTCACTGTTTGGCATGGCGTTGCCTGCCAAGTCATGCAACAGCGCCAGCCCACCCACTTGCCAACGCGCTTCACGTCGGTTGTTGTTGAACCCCTGTAATGCATCCGCATTAGCCAGCCGTTGCAAGCTGTGTTTGTCCAGGCCTGCGCGACGTTGTAAATCCTGTGGGGTGGCGTAGCCATTAACCGACCGGTTGTTGACGATGGCTATGCCTTTTTCCTTGGACAGCCCCTGTACCAGCCGTAATCCCAGGCGAACAGCCGGTTGTGGTTGGTGGATGTCTTCCAAGGTGCAGTCCCAGTCACTGTGCTGTACATCGACCGGATGAAACACCACCTTATGCCGCGCGGCGTCCTGTATCAGCTGGCTGACGCTGTAGAAACCCATGGGGTGGCTATTGATCAGGGCACAGACAAAAGCGGCAGGCTCATGGCATTTCAACCAGGCCGAGGCATAGGCCAGCAGGGCAAAGCTGGCGGAGTGTGATTCTGGGAAGCCATAGTTTGAAAAGCCTTCAATCTGCGCCCAGATGCGCTCGGCGTACTCCAATGTGTAACCGCGCGCCAGCATGCCATCCAACAATTCCTGGCGGAAGGGGCCCAGTTCGCCATTTCTGTGCCAGGCGGCCATGGAGCGGCGCAACTGGTCGGCACGGCCTGGTTTAAAGCCGCCAGCGACTACTGCCAGTTGCATGACCTGTTCCTGGAAGATGGGGACGCCCAGGGTCCGCTCGAGTACAGCTTTGACAGCATCACTGGTTTCTTCTGGTTCTTCTTTCCCTGCTCTTCTGCGTAGATAAGGCTCCACCATACCGCCCTGAATCGGCCCAGGCCGTACGATGGCGATTTGAATGACGAGATCGTAGAACTCTTTCGGTTTCAGGCGCGGTAGCATTGCCATTTGAGCCCGTGATTCAATCTGAAATACCCCCACTGTATCTGCCCGGCAGATCATGTCGTAGGTGGCGTCATCATCACGTGGGATATCTGCCAGGGTCATGGGGCGCTTGCGAATGGCTGTAACCAGGCCCAGTGAACGCCGTAGTGCTGTCAGCATACCTAGTGCCAGTACATCCACTTTCAGCAGCCCCAAGCTTTCAAGATCATCCTTGTCCCACTGGATGACTGTTCGGTCGGGCATACTGGCGTTTTCGATTGGCACCTGTCGGGCCAATGGGCCGCGTGAGAGAACAAAACCACCTACATGCTGGGACAGGTGGCGGGGAAAGCGCCGAAGTTGTGGTACCAGTTTGATCAAACTCCGTACCTGATGCGATTGAGGGTCGAAGCCCGCTTCAGCCAGCCGTGCAGGCAGATCAGTTGGCCTATCCCACCAGGCAAGCGCGTTACTCAGGCAATTGAGCTGTTCTTCATCAAAGCCCAAGGCTCGGCCGATATCGCGTACCGCGCTTTTGGTGCGATAGGTGACGACAGATGCCGCCAGCGCAGCACGCTCTCGCCCGTACTTGCGGTAGAGATATTGGATGACGATTTCGCGGCGTTCATGCTCGAAATCCACATCGATATCCGGTGGCTCATTACGTTCGGCAGAGATAAATCGTTCAAACAGCAGATTGCTCTGCTCCGGGTTGATTTCGGTAATACCCAGCACATAACACACGGCCGAATTTGCAGCCGACCCACGCCCTTGGCAAAGAATGCCCTGGTTGCGGGCAAAGCGCACGGTGTCCTCCACCGTTAGAAAGAAGGCGGCGTATTGCAGCGTTGCAATCAACGCCAATTCCTTTTGCACCTGTGTCGCCACTTTGTCGGGTATCCCGTTCGGGTAGCGTCGTCTCAAGCCCGCCTGTGACAATGCGGCAAGGTGACTATCTGGCGTATGGCCTGCAGGTACGAGCTCCAACGGGTATTCGTAACGCAGGGAGTCGAGTAAAAAATGGCATCGTTTGGCGATATTGAGGGTTTCGGCCAGAAGTTCGGGCGGGTAAAGCCGCCCCAGCGCCTGACGTTGGCGTAGATGGCGCTCGCCATTCGCAAACAACTCGAACCCGCAGTCAGCAACAGGTCTATTCAATCGTATTGCAGTCAACACATCCTGCAACATGCGGCGGGAGCGTAGGTGCATATGCACATTGCCTGCCGCTACGCAGGGCAAGCCGGCTTGGGCTGCCAGCGCCTGCAGGGTTTGCAATCGTTCCTTATCACCAACTTGCTGGAAAAGCTCCACGGCCACCCAGGCTCTGCCAGGAAAGTGGGTGGTAAACCATAGGGCATCGCTCAATAGGGGGGCATCAGGCGGTAACCATAGCGCCAACAGCCGGGTGGCGAGTAGGGCAATATCGGTGCGACTCAGGTGGTAAGCGCCCTTTTCGGCACTACGCCGTGCTTGTGAGATAAGCTGAGACAGGTCACCGTAGGCATCCCGATCGGGTGCCAGCAGGACAAGGCGTAAATCATCGTCCAAGCAAAACTCGCTGCCGATAATCAACGGCAGTTGGTGTTTTTTTGCCGCATCGCGCGCCCGAACAATGCCGGCTAACGAGCATTCATCGGTAATGGCCAGGGCTTGGTAACCCAGTTGTTTGGCACGCGAAACCAGCTCCTCTGCACTGGATGCGCCACGCTGGAAGCTGAAGTTGGACAAACAATGCAGTTCGGCGTATTCGGGAAGCATGGCTGATATACCGCTACACGGGGTTTAGCCAAACAAGCCGTGCAAAAACCAGGCGCCATCAAGGCGCTGCTGGTAGATCCAATAACGCCGACCCGATGGTCCTTGAGCCTGAAAGTAGTCACGCGCTACGCTTTCACCTTCCCACCAACCGGTTTCGATGCGTTCGGCGTGTCCCAGCTGTGTCAAGGGTTCCCCATACCAAGGTTGTCCGTTACGGGTTTGCAGTGCGATAGGTTGGGCCAATAGCCAACCCGGGCGTATATCGGGCAATGTTGCAGGCGCAGTCGTGGTGTCGGCTTTTGTGCCCCAGGCTCGTTCAGGGCGATGGTCGGCAACGCAGGCCAGCTGATGTATCGCGGCTTCACCCAAACGGGCGCAAAGGCGGGCTTGCAGCAAATCAAAATCGGCATGCGTCTGACTGTCGCCAAACAGATCAATGGCTTCCGAGTCAAGGCGGTGCAGCTTGTCTGCCAGCAACACCAGACCGTGTACCGATGCAGGGAGGTGACAACGGGTCAACCGCTCCCGCGCAATAGCGAACATGTTTTCAGCCGAGCGGGTTAGTTTGCCAAAGCCCAGGGGCAATTTGGTATAGGCTCCACCTTCATGCAGCAGATGAAACATCACCTGCTGCACACCAAGCCCTCGACCTATCAGGAATGCAGCCAGCTCCACCAATAGACGTCGGATAACAAAGCCTAGCGCTTCGACATGATCGATATGCCAGTTCAGTACCAGATGCCTTTCAAAGTGGTTGGGTGGAACAAAAGGCTGGCGCGGGTCGGGTTGGTTGCCTGTGGCCTTACCGAGCAAATCAAGTAAATCAACACCAAAACGTAATGCCAACCCACTGCTAGGCAGTTTTTTCAATTCACCGAACTCACGAAGACCAAGATCAAGCAACTGTTGGCGTGTACGTTCAGGTATGGGTAGGTATGCCAGAGGAAGTTGTGCCAGCGCTTCCTGCCAGCCTGCGTTGGATGCATAGACAGGCATGATGCCAAGTTGGGCAAACCAACTTGCTGCCAGCGGTGTAGGAGCAAGGCCGTAATGCGCTTCTAGCGCCAATGCTTGCAAGTCATTTGAGACTAGGCCAAGCAATCGGGGTAAACCCTTGAAATAGCCAAGACAGCCCTGGATTTCCAATAGCAGGCCTGATGGTGGGTCGATGCAGACGGTGGGGGTGAACTGCATTGCCCAGCTAGCAAGACTGGCCAGCATGGCGAGCTCCTGCTCCGGTTGGCGCTTGGCGACATGCAGGTTTGCTGCCAATGCTTGCGCTGCAGACCGGCGCATGCCTATGCGCACACCAAAGGCCAGTGCTGTTGCGCTGGTCGCTATCACCTGTTCCTGCCGTTTCTGGCGTTCGACAACTACCCACGCATCCGTCGCTGCAGGGTCAAGGCCCAAGGCATCAAATGGCAGATTGGGCAGATGCAGCGCTAGCCATAACATGATCAGACTGCCTGTAGACAGGGCTGCGGGTTGGTGCAGGGTGGGGCAGAAACACCGAATGAGGGTAGGGCGCACCGCGCCGTTTGAGCACGCCAACAGTAATGCCGCTAGCCACGGGTTCGACGCTGAGCCGTAATGCCAGCGGGGAGGGCTGGATAACTGCGTTGGCTTCGCGTAATACAAAACCGCAACCCCCACCTTTTTCCGCCGCCAGTTGCAAACGCCTGGCCGGGCGGTCACCTAATGGTTGCTTTACCCAGCTTACTACTGCGCCACAGGCCGGCTCGCGTAGGGCTTGCTCGCTTGCCCATAAAGCTTCGGCCTCAGTCTGGGTGGATACCCACGTCAGGTAATGCAGATTGACCCCAGCATGCTGCCAAGCGGGCGGATAGGGTATATGCGGTGGGGCAATCAGTACCACACGTTGCCCCGACTGCGTCAAACGGGCCAAAGCAGGCAAAAGCAGGCATAACTCGCCACTGCCAGGCCGGTTGGTCAAGAGTTCTGTGACGGCGGATTTAGGCCACCCACCACCGGGGAGAATGGCAGAAAGTGAAGGGTGAAGGCAGTCAATTGCTGCCACATCGGCATGAAACAGACTATCGCCCCGCCACACTGCGGGGTGCTTCAGTACTTCGGCAAGGGCGGCTTTCATGACCTGCTCCGGTGAACGATTGTTCCCTTTATTATGGAGAACGATCGTTCACCTTGCAATTCCATCTGTCATGTAAACCCGGGGGATTGGATAGGACTTGAACAGGTGCTTACGATAGGACCAAATGGAGCGATATCGTGCTTGTGACTGCCACCTTATTCAGACCTGTGTCGATGGCGATATCAATAGCGTCTCAACCGACGCCAGTTGCAAGGCTTATCACCAAGGCAGTCTCTTACCTTCAGCGGAGTATGCCCACTTATAACATCCACCACCGCTCAGACCTTCTCCACCATCGCAACTATCGAGTGAAAAGCATTTATCTTTTGTGAGACCTGGGCCAAAAAGAGAACTGGCTTTGACCCAGTTATAATTGCCTGTCGTGTTTTCCATCCAATAACATTCGGCGGATGACTCGTTTGAGGATTTGCGTGGATTTAAATAAACGATTTTCTTTGTGCCGCCTTCGCAACTGCCAACTACTGTTTTATCTTGTAATTCATCGGTAGAGACAATATCGAGGGTATATTGCTTCACCCCATTTTTATCGATATTTTCAGCGATTTCCGTTTTCAATTCTTCGCAGGATTTCATCGCGAGAACTTGGCTGCTGACCAAAGCAGCGATTAGATAAGCGTATTTCATGAAGGACCTATTAGAAAACTTATTAAGGGTTAGTGCAGAGTAGAAGTAATTTTACTTCTTCATGTCTTTGAGAACGCTGCAAGTAGAATGTGGGGCAGAATGACTTTCTGCCTGTTTAAACAAACGACATTTGGACAAGCGCTGATAGATAGTATTGATTTCCTAACGTCTTAAAAGTTCTTCTTCTACGGTGTATCGTGTTTTATTGCGGCATGGTTGTATATTCTGACACGAAAATAAAACCTAGCGTTTCTTATGCGGTTTGCGGGCTGCTTGTTACTTTGCTTTGCTCGTCGACTTTACGTGTTTTCTGGTAATGGGCTTTGGCAGCGGCGGCACTAGACTAGGGTCCAGCCATGCGGCTTTAATGGCTTGGGCGAGCTCATGGGTGGCCATCGCATACAAGGTGCTGCGGTTGTAGCGGGTAATGACATAAAAGTTACCCAGGCCCAGCCAGTAACGCATGCTGCCAGGCGCGCTTTCCAGCGGGACAAGCACCGCCAGTGGGTCACCGCCGAGTGTTCCCATGGGCTGAACGCCATAGGCGGCCAATTCGCTTACTTTGTAATGCAGGTTGAATTTATCTTCGACCAAAGGTCCGTAAGCGTCGCCCTCCACCTGCGCCGGCACTGTAAGCGCCTGGCCCTGTACCCATCCATGCGCCTTGAAATAGTTAGCCACGCTCGCGAGGATATCGCCTACATTGCCATGGATATCACGGTGGCCATCGCCATCCCAGTCCTGGGCAAACTTGTGGAAGCTGGAGGGCATGAACTGCGGCATGCCCATCGCACCGGCATAACTGCCGCGGAACGCAAATGGGTCAGTCCCTTCTTCCCGTGCAAGCAACAGGAATTCGCGTAGCTCGGTACGGAAGAAGTCCGCCCGGCGTGGATAACCGAATGCTGTGGTCGCCAGGGCATCCATGACCCGAAAGCTGCCGGTATTGCGCCCCCACAATGTTTCCACCCCCAGAATGCTGACAAGGTATTCAGGTTCAACGCCGTATTTTTCCGATACCGATTTGAGTAAGGCTGCATTGTTTCGCCAAAACTCGACGCCCAGGCGGATACGGGTGCTGTTGATGAAATCGGGACGGAACTGGTAGTAGGGCCGGCTGGTGGAAGGGCGGTCGAAGATATTGAGAATATTGGGTTTGAACTGAACCTGAGCAAACAGCCCGGTCAACGCCTGTGAATTAAAACCATATTGGCGCGCCATATCTGTGATGAATGCCTGAACGTCCGGCCGGGAAGCGAAGTCCTGTGTATCGTCCATAGCCTGGCCGGATGGGGCTTCTTCCAGCGGCGCAGCAGACGGTAAGGCCACAGGGTCGCCCGCGAAGCAGGAAAGGCTAAGCAGACCCACCAGTAGATGGCCTAAACACCGGTTCAAAGCTTGTAGCGATAGGGGCAAAGTAGGAATCCTGGTTCAAATGCAATGCACGGCTATGCCCATACAAATTTACAAAGATCAGCTGTGGTGGGATAACGCCGAGGAAAGCAACTTCGCCGTGACATCCACAATCGGGATAACGCGTTCGTAAGCCATACGTGTAGGCCCGATCACGCCGAGCGTACCCACGATCTGGCCATTCACCTTGTAAGGCGAGGTCACCACAGAACATTCGTCCAAGGGGGAAATACCGGCTTCGCCGCCGATGAATATCTGTACCCCGGCAGCGTGCTGGCTATGATCAAGCAGCTGCAGCAATGCGGTTTTTTCTTCAAACACCCGGAATAACTGACGTAAGCGTTCAACGTTGCTGGATAGATCGTCCACCCGCAATAGGTTGCTTTCACCGCTGAGCACATAAGGGTTGGCTTCATCGGCCATGACTTGGTTGCCTGCTTCGACCGCAGCAGTCATCAGCTGGCTGATATCGCCTTGCAGATGCCGCAGCTCCTGGTAGACGGCATCACGCACGCCTTCCAGCGTGCGGCCTACGCAATGCTGGGTAAGCAGATTGCTGGCTTCCGCCAATTCGCTGGTGGTGTAGTCCCGTTCAGTCAGCAGGATACGGTTCTGCACGTCACCGTCGGCTGTCACCAGGATCAACAGCACGCGCTTGTCAGACAGACGCAGAAACTCCACCTGGGTCAGCAAAATACCACGCCGTTTGGGTGTCAGCACCACGCCGGCGAACTCAGTCAGCTGGCTCAGCAGATGTGACGCCGCCGTCACGGCACGCGTGGGGTTATCGGGCTGCAGGTGGCCTTCCAATTCCCGTATCTGACCTTGTTGCAGGGGTTGGATGGTCAGCATTGTATCGACGAACAAGCGATAACCCAGCGAGGTTGGAATACGGCCGGCCGAGGTATGCGGGCTGGTAATCAGGCCCAATTCCTCAAGGTCGGACATGATGTTGCGGATCGATGCGGGGGACAGGTCAAGATTGGCATAGCGTGACAGCGTGCGCGATCCAACCGGTTGCCCTTCGGCTATATAGCGTTCAACCAGGATCTTAAGCAGGATTTGCGCGCGTTCGCTCAGCATAGGTCGATTGTAGCGTGTCGGTGTTTTGCGGCAAGCGTGGATTAGCAGATATGGATGTTGGCGGTCCACAACACTTGATACTGCAGCACCCCCGTCATAAGCCGGAAAACATATTCGCTTTTACCTGGGTCGCGTAGGCTTACCCGAATGCAGGTTCACGTCGGTGCTTATGGGCCTCATCACCGTTGTGAAACAGTAATTCTGAAGATCCAAGTTGCTTCCAAGCCGCTTCCTAGTATGCGAGGTGTGTTGGAGCGTTTCTATCCCCGGCAAGGAGCTTTAACCCTATGAAATCCAGGTATCTGTTGTCTTGTTTGCTTTTTATACTAGCGCTTGGTCAAGCAAAGGCGGTGGATGAGGTCCGTATTGCCATGGAAGGTAAGTTCCCACCCTTTGAGGAGTTAGATGCCAAGGGCAATTTGAAAGGGTTCAACGTCGATATTGCCGAAGCGCTATGTGCGGAGATGAAAGCCAAGTGCAAACTGGTGCGGTTTGAGTGGGATGACCTGATTCCTGCGCTCAATGACAAGAAGGCGGACGCCATCGTTGCGTCGATGTCGATCACCAATGAGCGTACCAAGCAGGTGGATTTCACTGAGCGATATACCCAGACGCCGGCCTTCTTTTTCGCCAAAGCGCATCGTATTCCTTATGTTTACGTCAACCCCAAGCGTTTGGCAGGCATGAAGATCGGTGTGCAGATCGATACGACTTATGACCGCTATGTTTCAGCCAAATATGCGGCCACATCGCCTATCGTGCGTTATAAGAGCACTGAGGAAATGTACGAAGCGCTTGTGAATGGCGAAGTGGACTTGGCGATGGATGACTCGGTAGCGGGGTACTACGGCTTTCTGCAGACACCGCGCGGCCGGGGTTATGAGCTGGTGGGTTCCGCCGTGGTAGACCCGAAATTCTTTGGCGAAGGGCAGGGTATTGCTGTGCGTAAAGGCGATAAAGACCTGAAGAGCCGACTAGACAAGGCGCTGGCATCTATTCTGGTCAATGGCACTTACAAGGAAATTCAGCGTAAGTACTTTGTCTTCAATGTCTATTGATTTGCTAAGAACCTGTCTAAAGTCTGCTACGCGTCAGCAATACGGCGTTGAAAACACCATCGGAATGCTCATTTACCATAAGTAAACTCCGCTTCCTCGGGTGTTTTTGCCTTGTCTTGCCCTAGCTCGCGAGACTTTAGACGGATTCTTTAGAATGTGATGTGAGACCGTGAGCAAGCTTTTACAAAGCATTCCCAATATCGGCCCTGCGATGGCGGCCGATTTGCATCTTCTCGGCATAAGGGAACCGGCCGACTTGAAAGGACGCGACCCTTTCCAGCTCTACGAAGAACTCTGCAAGATCACAGGGCAGCAGCATGATCCCTGCGTGGCCGACACCTTTATGGCCGCTGTTCATTATGTCGACACGGGGGAGGCCAGAAAATGGTGGGCCTTCACGGCGGAACGGAAACGACGTTTTGCCCTTGCCAGCAAAAAAAGGGAGTGAAAGGTTTGCTTCTTGACTTTATCCTGCAAGAGGAGTCTGCTGGCTGCACATGGCTTCTTTCTACTGTGTGCTATCTGCCATAGGCGACCCTGTGGTTAAATCTTGCTCATGAGTATGTTGTTCAAGAAGATCGCGCTGGTTGTCCGGCGCAACAGCCCTAATATCGGCGCGCCGCTGCGTCGTCTGGCCGCCTTGTTGCGCCAATACGAATGCAACAGCATCGTGCTGGATGCCGACACCGCCGGTGAACATCCCATTCCTGATACCCTGGTGGTACCGCCTGATCAAATCGGCAAGGTGGCCGATTTGGTGATCGTGCTGGGTGGCGATGGCACAATGTTGTCGATTGCACGGCTGGTGGCTCCTTATCGGATTCCCTTGGTAGGCATCAACCAGGGACGGCTGGGTTTCATGACGGATATTGGCGTCGATGACATTGAAGCCGTGATTCCGCGCATTCTTGATGGCGACTTTGTGCCGGAAGAGCGTATGTTGCTCGCCGCCAAGGTAATACGTGGCGATCGTGAAATCCATGCGGCACTCGCGGTGAACGATGTGGTGTTCAGTCGCGGTTCGCTGGGGTCGATGATCGAATTCGAAATTTTCATCGATGACCAGTTCGTCTATAGCCAGCGCTCGGACGGGCTGATTGTCAGCACGCCAACTGGGTCGACCGCCTATGCGCTGGCTTCGGGCGGCCCGATTCTGCATCCGACTGTGCCGGCGATCGCTCTTGTGCCTATCTGCCCACAGACCATGACGGCCCGGCCGATTGCCGTCAACGATGCGGCCACAGTGGAATTCATGCTGACCCGTGGCGTCGATGCCAAGGTGCACTTCGATGGTCATTCCCATTTTGATTTGCAGGAGATGGATCGCGTCAGCATCAAGCGCTACCGCAATTCGCTGCGTATCCTGCACCCGGTGGGATACAACTACTACGACATGCTGCGCCACAAGCTGCATTGGGGCGAACGCCTGTTCTGATTTCGTTCAATTCTGCCCGCTTATGCGGGCAGCCTGTTTTTGGATAGCCTTGCTATGCTGCTTACTCTGCGTTTGCGCAACTTTGTGATCGTCGATGAACTGGAGCTGGCTTTTGGCCGGGGTTTCAGCGTGCTTACGGGTGAGACTGGTGCCGGGAAATCCATCCTGATCGACGCACTCTCCTTATTGCTGGGCGAGCGTGCCGATGCCGGCGTGGTAAGGCATGGCGCGGACAAAGCGGACTTGACGGCCGAGTTCGATATCCAGGGGCAGGCCGAATTGCAAACCCTGCTGCACGAATATGATTTCGAAGGCGATGACGATGCATTGCTATTGCGCCGTTCCATTGATGCCAGCGGCCGATCGCGCGCCTTTATCAACGGCCATGCCGCTACGCTTGCACAGCTGAAAGAGCTGGGCGAATTCCTGGTCGATATCCACGGACAACACGCACACCAATCGCTGTTGCGCAGTGAGGCTCAGCGTAAACTGCTTGATGCCTATGCAGGCCAGACCGAACAGGCCCGCAATGTTCGTATTGCATTCCAGGCCTGGAAAAAGGCAGAGGAAAAATGCCACGAAGCCACCCGCCATGCTGGTGAGTACGCTGCGGAACGGGAGCGCCTGCAGTGGCAGATTGATGAGCTGGCCACCTTGAATCTGCAAGAGGATGAATGGCAGACATTGCAGCAGGAACATGGCCGCTTAAGCCATGCCGCCAGCCTGATCGAAGGCAGCCAAGGTGCGCTCGAAGCATTGGCGGACGGCGAGCAGAATGCACAGTCGTTGCTTGCGAGTGTACAGACGCGGTTGATTGATCTTGCCCGTCTGGATTCGGCTTTGAACGAGACAGTGGATTTGTTGGCAACTGCAGATGCCAATCTGTCAGAAGCCGTGCATGCATTGCGCCACTATGCCGGGCGTGTCGAGTTGGACCCAGAGCGTTTGGGCGAGGTTGAGCGGCGCATGGATGACATCTACCGGCTGGCACGTAAATACCGGGTCGAACCTGAGCAGTTGGCCGAGCGGCTGATTGCATGGCGCAGTCGTCTGGCAGAGTTGGGTGGCGATGAGGGTATCGAGGCATTGGAAACTGCGCGAGCAAAGGCCGAGGCACACTATCACCAGCAGGCAGCACCGTTGAGCAAAGCCCGTAGTGGCGCTGCGGAAAAACTCGGCAAGGTGGTGAGTGCCGAGATGCAAGCCATGGCCCTGGTGGGCAGCCGATTTGAGATTGCTTTGCAACCCGTTTCCGCCCCTGCTGCTTTTGGCTTGGAACAGGTGGAGTTTCTGGTGGCGCCACACGCCAAGGCGCCAGCCCGTGCTTTGGCCAAGGTGGCTTCAGGTGGCGAGTTGTCACGTATCAGTTTGGCGCTGCAGGTAGTTACCAGCCAGGTAGCGGCTGTGCCTACCTTGATTTTCGATGAAGTGGATGTCGGGATCGGCGGCCGTGTTGCTGAAATCGTCGGTAAGCTGTTGAAGAAGTTGGGAGAGCGCCATCAGGTGCTGTGCATTACCCATCTGCCACAGGTTGCCGCCAGCGGTGACAATCAATTGCAGGTGGCAAAGACCACCAGCAAGAGCAAGGTAAGCAGCCAGATCGCCGTGCTTGACCGCGAAGGCCGCATTGAGGAAATCGCCCGAATGCTAGGCGGCGTCGATATTACCGATACGACGCGGCAGCATGCCCGGGAGATGCTGGGTTTTCAGTGACGGTTATGGTTGGCAGATGTCCTAGGATACGTTAGCGTTGCGCCCTTTTTTGCGAGCGACTGACTGTGCTTGAACCCGCTGACTTTATGCGATTAGCCCTGGCCGAAGCAGACAAGGCCCGTGCGGCAGGCGAGGTGCCTGTAGGGGCGGTGTTGGTGCGCGATGGCCAAGTGATTGCGACAGGCAGCAATGCCCCGATTGGCTTACACGACCCTTCGGCACATGCTGAGATGCGGGCACTTCGGGCGGCTGCGATCATTCTGGGCAATTACCGTCTGCCCGGTTGCGAGTTGTATGTGACTTTGGAGCCTTGTGTCATGTGCGCAGGTGCAATCATGCACGCTCGTTTGGCCAAGGTGTTCTTTGCCGCACCTGACCCCAAGACAGGCGCAGCCGGCAGTGTGCTTGATCTGTTTTCCTACCCTCAGTTGAATCATCACACCAGCGTACAGGGCGGTGTACTGGCCGAAGAAGCTGCGCAGCAATTGCGCGAATTCTTCGCTACACGGCGTGAAGCTGCCAAGCTGGCGAAGCAGCGCACCCAGGACCTGCCCGATCAGGGTTAACGCGCTTACGTCCTTACCCTTTTTCCTTTTGTGGCTGACTTATCTTCCACCACTGCACCGTTTGGCCTGTTGGTTGCGGGAGAGGTTGCAGTTCGGCTTGCGGACTGTTTCGAACGCAAGTACATAAGGATTTCGAGCAGCACATGAGCCTTGATCATGGCTTCGTAGTGAGATCGTAGACAGGTTCTTACAGTTAGCTGTCATCCTGGTGCTCATCATTGATGAACTTGCGGTTGTGATTTTCCTCCAAAGTAATGCAAGCCGTTCCGGCTTGGTTCTGCATAGTTATGGAGTGAAAAACAGAGATGCAAATACTTAGTACTAAAGAATTGGGTCACGTATCTGGTGGGGGCTGCATTGTTTACGTGCCCTATTCCGAACAGGTCCAGAACATCCAAACCGAATGTAAAGTGGTAAAACGTACGCGCTTCAAATGGAAGTACTGGACATCCTACTTTGACCCAGTACGCATAGGTGAGCCGTAAATCGCATTCATTGAGATGCGGCTACACCTGCAACTATTTGGCGTTGATCTTGAATAGGCGTATCAGCGGTACCGGTGTCGTGGGGCCAAACCAGCGATCGAAGATCTTTTCCGCTTCGCCAGATTGCTCCATGGCGACAATAGCCTTGTTCACTTCGTCAAGCAGACGCTTTTCGCCCTTGCGCACGGCAATGCCGTAGACCTCCAACGAGATGGACACATTGGGAATCTCGAACTGGCCCTTATTCGGCATCTTATTCAGCAGACCAGCCAGGATAGGTTCATCGGTGCTGACCGCATCTAACTGACCTTTACTGAGGGCATCAAACGCTTCGTCGTAGTCGTTGAATAGGACGACATTGGCGTTAGGCATTTCACGCTTGAGCTGCTTCTCTGAGGTGGAACTGGTGACGGTACCGATCTTGGCGTTGGTGAGGTGTTCGATGGCATTGACCTTACCTTTATGCACGATGAACTTCTGGCCAGTGATGAAATAGCCATAACTGAAATCCACCTGCTTTTCCCGTTCGGCATTCTTGGTCATGGTGGCGATGATCATGTCTACATCCTTGCTGATCAGCTTGGGAATACGCTGGCTCGACTCTACTGCCTTGACAGTTAGACTCACACCCAGGTGCTTGGCAATTGCGGCAGCAAAGTCGATATCGTAGCCCGAAATCTTTTGGGTCTTGGGATTGAGCGTGCCAAACGGTGGCGTGGAATCCTTTACACCCACTATCAGCGTATTTTTCTTCTTGATATCGTCCAAATCATCAGCAAAGGCTGGGGCCAGCACGGTGAGGCAGAGCAAACCGGCGAGAAGGGGGATGGATTTCATGGGGTGTCCTTGTACGCACGGTTGCGAAGTTAATATCACTAGGTATAGCTTGATTTCCACCAGCTTGGCGTCGCGTAAACCCGGGAAACCTGTCTCGCTCACGGTAATGCATGGCGACATGCGAGGCCCGCTGTGGCGAACTGATCACCAGGATATTTGGCCTGTGGTTGGCAAGTTTGTACGGGGCCTGCCATGCTTAAGAGTCAGATTGTGCGTATTTTGACTATCGAAACCGGTTACGGGCGGAACAAAGTACCGTCGTGCTGCGCGAGCCATCTGTGCTTTGTAGTCAAAAGCTTGCGGATTACAGGCGCTTAGGCTTGTAGAATTACTACATGTAGTTTCGAGGCACTTTGGTGTGCCTCAAAAGAGCCTGCTTACGATTTGTCGTGAGCAGCTGTCAGCAATGCCCGAGGAAGTGGAGTTCCCACATGGTAAATAAGCGTTCCGAGGGCGTTTCTAGCACAGTACCGCTGAAGCGCAGCAGACTTAAGCCCCCTGACGCACAGGGCAGAATAAATATAGTGTTACCCAAGCTAGGAGCACAGAATCCCATGCAGCGCAGCACAAAGATTGTCGCAACCCTCGGGCCGGCGACCAACGATCCGGAAATCCTGACACGGATCCTCGCAGCCGGTGTAAATGTAGTTCGGCTAAATTTTTCGCATGGTAAGCCGGAAGACCATATCGGGCGCGCCCAGATGGTACGGGATGCCGCGGACCGGTTGGGTGTTTCGGTTGCCATTATGGTCGATTTGCAAGGCCCGAAGATCCGGGTCGGTAAGTTCGAAAAGAACAAGGTGACTTTGGAACCCGGCCAGCTGTTCATCCTCGATGCCGCGTGTGAAATGGGAAACAGTGAGCGGGTCGGGCTCGATTACAAGGAACTGCCACGCGATGTCAGTGCCGGCAGCGTATTGCTGTTGGATGATGGCCGTCTGGTGCTCGATGTGCAGAGCGTTCAGGGTAGTGCCATCCACACCCGGGTACGTATTGGCGGGGTGCTCAGCAATAACAAAGGCATCAACCGGCAAGGCGGTGGGTTATCGGCCCCGGCGTTGACTGCCAAGGATATGGACGACATCAAGGTTGCCGCCAAGCTGGAAGCCGACTACGTCGCGGTTTCCTTCCCCAAGAGCGGTGCCGACATGTATATGGCCAAGACACTGCTTTTGGCTGCGGGCAGTAAGGCCCAGGTGGTGGCGAAGATCGAGCGTACCGAAGCGATTGCCAATCTAGAAGAGCTGGTCGAAGCCTCCGATGCGATCATGGTGGCGCGTGGCGACCTGGCTGTGGAAGTGGGGGATGCTGCCGTACCGGCGCTGCAGAAACGCATGATCCGGATAGCGAGGGACAAGAACAAGCTGACCATCACCGCAACGCAGATGATGGAGTCGATGATCACAAGCCCGGTGCCAACCCGTGCTGAGGTCAGCGACGTGGCCAATGCCGTGCTGGATGGTACCGATGCTGTGATGCTGTCGGCCGAAACCGCTGCTGGCAAATATCCGGTCGAAACGGTAGAGGCCATGGCCCGTGTCTGCATTGAAGCTGAAAAGTCGTCGGACTATCAGCTTGACCGCGATTTCCTGAGCCGCGAATTCACCCGGGTGGACCAGTCGATCGCCATGGCGGCCTTGTTCACCGCCACACATCTGAAGGTGAAAGCCATTGTCGCGCTGACTCAGACCGGCGCTACGGCGCTATGGGCCAGCCGGATCAACTGTGGCGTGCCTATTTATGCCATGACGCCCGAGTTGGGCACCTATCGTCGCTTGAGTTTGTTCCGCGATGTGCACCCGATGACGCTGGACCATGATTGCGACCAGAAGTCATTGCTGGAATCCGCCGAAAAGCGGTTGCGCGACCAGGAGCTGGTGCAACCCGGTGATCTGCTGGTAGTCACCGTAGGCGACACAGTGGGTCAAATGGGTAGCACTAATACCATGAAGATCGTACGTGTTTCCTAAGAACCTGTTTGCGATCTTGCTGCGCAGCTGTGATCAGGGCTTATGTGCTGCTCAAAATCCTCATGTACCCAAGTACATTCCAGTTTTTGCGCTGCTCTGCGCTCTGCGCTCTGCTGACAGCTGCTCGCAACAGATCGCAAACCGGTTCTAACGTCACCGCATAACAGGTAGCTGCTTGAAATGAAAATCGCCCGTCAGCAAAACTGGCGGGCGATGTTTATTGATTACCTGCGGGCTACAGCCTGAACTTGGCAAAGTTGGCGCGTATACCACTCGCCATCCTGTTGAGATCGCTCAGAGTCGTTGTCATCGACTGTAGCGCATCATCGCTCTGCTGAATCTGGGTTGTTACTTTCTCAGCATTCTGTGCCATCAGAGTGGCTGCCTCGCGTTGTTCGCTGGTGGAGTGGGCAATCTCGCGCATATTGGCGACCACCTCGACCATTCTCTCCTGAATCGCTGCAATATTGTTTGCCGTTTCCCGCGTCAAACCCGCACCGGCTTCTACCGAGTCTAGCGTACGTTGCATATTGCCTGCTGCGCCCTGTGTGGCTTCGCGCATGGCACCGATCATGCCGGATATCTCCAACGTGGCTTTCCCCGTACGTTCCGCGAGTTTACGTACTTCATCGGCAACCACGGCAAAGCCACGTCCTTGTTCACCCGCCCGGGCTGCTTCAATCGCGGCATTGAGTGCCAAAAGGTTGGTCTGATCAGCAATTTCCTTGATCACCTTGACGATGCCGCCAATATCGTCGGCCCGCCGGCCTACCTCGCCGAACAGCGACGATAGCTCACGTACCGCCCCGGCTGAATTGTCAATTTCGCTGGAAACTTGTTCGATACGCGCAGCGCCTTCGGTGGAGAGCTGGCCGGTGCCATCCATCATCTTATTGGCATCACTGGCGTATTCTGCGATATGGGAAATGCTGACGGTCAGCTCCTCTATCGTTGCCGCGTTAGCTGCGCCATGATCAGCCAGTTGGCGCGAATCGCCAGCCATGCGCTCGGTAAGGCCGGCAATGGCATTAACGCCATCGGTCAAACGGCCGGCTTCCTGTTGCAGGTCGAGGAACATCTGTCGTAGCTGTTCCTGGAATTGATTGAACGCCTGGGCGGTTTCGGCGATTTCATCGTTGCCCTTCACCGGAATGCGACGGGTCAGGTCGCCGCCACCTGAAGCGATGGCGCGCATCGCTTCTTTCACCTGTATCAGGCTTTCCAGTAGCTTACCTATCAACAGCGTCAATATTGGAATGATGACAACCAGCATCGCTACTACCATGACGATGGAGAAACCGAGCAGTTTATCCAGTGGCGCAAGTGCATCTGATTTGTCGAGCACCACAACCAGATACCAACCCGTACTGGGTATAGTGCGTACTTGTATAAATTTGGCAGCGCCACCGATGCTGGCTTCCTCGATATGGCCACTGGCAGCCATGGCCTGTAAGCGACGGCCATCAAGGTCGGGTGACAGTTCGGCAGCGGGTTTCATCCGCTTTGCTTCATCGGTATGGATCAGCACCTGACCTTTGGCATCCACTGCAAAGGCATAACCTTGATGATCCAGTTTGAGTGCAAGTACACCGGCTACCAAGCCGTCCATGAACACATCGCCCGCAGCAACCGCGGTGGTGGATGAGCCGCTCCCCACGGGCGCAGTCATTGTGATCACCAGTTTCTTGGTTGAAGCATCGAGATAAGGTTCTGTAATCACGGCCTTTCCAGCCTCTGCAGCCAGCTTATACCAAGGTCTGGCAGTGGGGTCGTAGTCCTTAGGCAACTCCTGAGGTTTGGAAAAGACAATACGCTTATCTGGAAATGCCATATACGTGGTGTCGAACCCGCCGGCTTTTTCACTCAGTTGCAGGAAAGGAAGCAGCTCGGCTTGTTGGCTGAAACCCGATAAGGCAGAGATCAACATTACCTTACTGTTCAACCAGTCATTAGCTGACTTGGCTCCGGCTTCGGCTGCCTGAGAAGACTGTGCCTCCAGCGCCGACATCAATTCACCGCGCATTCGTTGGTATGAAGCGCCAGTCAACAGAATTGACACTATTGCTAAAACGGCAACCATGGCAACGATGAGCTTGGTACGAAGTGACTGCATGGAACGGTTCCTTATGGCGATGGCAAATACAGCCAGCTTCAACAATAGGCTATGGGGAGCGTGAATAAAGTCAACTTTTCAATTTGTTGTGTGCGGACGCAGGAACTAGCTGCCGTTTGAAATCGGCATAGGGGCGGCCAGATTACTTGGCCGACCCCTGCCACACCACCCGGCATGCGGGTCCGCACCGGGCGGTTCGAGAAGTTGAGGTTAGGCGAGTCTTGGAACTCCCAGGCGGTCGAAATAG
>NZ_JBQXDJ010000009.1:0-102239 GCF_052601015.1 Chitinimonas violaceus
GCACTTTCCAGCAGTGGGCGAATGGTTTCAAATTGTTCGCGACTGACGTCGCTGGGGTAAGCGGTTCTCATTGGGCAAGCATCGCCGGTTTGGGGCTAGATGAAAAGACTTTGAACAGGTTCTTAGAGACGACATGTGATGACACGCTGGAATACACGCGTTTGTGGCTAGCTGAGTATGCACCACATAAGATCAATTCAGTACTTGAGGCTATGGGTGATAGGGGCGGCTACTGCGACTGTGAAGTCTTAGCCAACGTGGTGCTGTGAGATGTCACTTGGCACGGCCACCCAATTCTGTTGTCACCATTCTTCCCGCTACGCTTTATTGAATGATGGCAATGACAATAGACGTCTCTGGCAGGTAAAAGTGGCCATGACTGAGTAGCATAACGGGCAGTCCGTTTTTGAGCTGGTATCGCACCCCTGCCTTACGCTCTTTCAGTTCTTCGCCTAAGCGCGCAAAGCTCACTGTATCGGTAATTTCGAGCACAGAATAACTGTTGCCAAAAACATCTTGTGCGGCAAATTGCCGCGTCACTTTCGCATTCATCGCTTGCCTCTTTTGGTGCGTTGGGGGACCCAGAAGGGCAAAATGAATAAGCAACTTTGTCGATTTGGCAGGAATATTCCTGACTTAAGCAGAGGACACTAAGGGCTATGCGGGCCCATAAACCTGTGTCACTGGGTGTCCTGGACTGTTGTACGCCCATTTACGGACAAAGTATAAACAAAAATCGGACATTTCGCGGCGCAGAAGCTAGGTGCACCGGTTTAGGTATGCATCAGCTCGTTTTTACTCAGCAACTTTTCACCGAATAGTATTCAGCAATCCTGCGTTGTGGATGCATCACGATGCAAGTTTGTGCTCGACACGGCTATGCCGGAAGAAGATACCTTCCTCCTGGTTGTTGAAGGTTCAGGCCGAGTGGCTGGCGCCCTTACGAAGTATTTGAAACTGCCTTCCGCTTGCACAAAACAACAACCCAGTCGAACTTCGTACCAGAAGCTTGAGTTCTGCTACACATGTACTAGGGACAGAATTTAGCCATTAATACAACACATTCTCATTATTCATATTGAGCGTGTTTGTGTATGCCCTCGTCTTGTTACCCCGTTATACCCCCTGATTTTATTCTTCTTTCAGAAAATTATTAAATTTAAAATTTGCTAAAACGGCCATTTGGTGCGGGTTTCAGCGGTTTAAGTCTCACTTGCAGGCAGGGTAGAGTGTTGGCTCGAAGGATTCTTTTCGGGCCGGTACGGACTGTTGCTGCGCTAATTCGTGGTCAGATGGGCCGTGTCGCCGAAACGTGTTTGGACGGTAGAAGATTATGGCGACGAAAGAGCAGGCTTTTGGGGTGCTGGGTTCTTCCAGCACGATATTTAATTCGATAACCCCCTCCTCTTATCCGACCGGGCGTATCGCGCTTATCGGTGCGGCCTGCCGCTTTCCTGGCGCTGAGAATTTGCAGGCATTAAGCGATGTCTTGTTTGCCGGCCAAGAGGCTATCGGTGCGATTCCCTTGTTGCGCCCCTCGATTGCGACTGCGGAAATTGAACGTGCTGGTCTGATTGATGCACCTGAACTTTTCGACCCGCAGTTCTTTGGCATTGCACAGCGCGAAGCCAACCACATGGACCCACAACAACGGCTGGTGATGGAGTTGGTGGTTGAGGCTTTGGAGTCTGCCGGTATTCCACGCACTTCTCTGTCTGGTAGCAAGACGGGTGTTTACATCGGCATTGCCACCTACGACTACAGCCGGCTGCAAATGCAGCGCCAGGAGTCGGGTGACTTGTATTCTGGTACTGGCAACGCGTTCAGTATCGCAGCCAATCGTGTTTCCTATTTTCTCAACCTTGCCGGGCCAAGTATGGCGGTGGATACCGCCTGTTCTTCTTCTCTCACAGCGGTACATCTGGCAGTGCAGGCACTGCGTAGCGGTGAGATTGATTTCGCGATTGTAGGCGGGGTGAACCTGCTGCTGTCGCATGAATTGATGCAGGTATTTGCCGGCGCGAATATGCTGGCCCCCGATGGCCGTTGTAAAACCTTCGATGAAAAAGCCGATGGGTACGTCCGCGGTGAAGGTTGTGGTGTTGTTATTCTTCGCCGTGCAGAAGATGCTGCCACAGTTGGGGATCGGCAACTGGCGCATATCGCAGGTTCTGCAATAAACCAGGATGGGCGTACCAATGGGCTTACTGCACCCAGCGGGCCGGCACAGGCAGCGGTGATTCGCGCAGCATTGGCAGACGCTGGCCTGCAACCATCCGACATTGACGCTATCGAACTGCATGGAACAGGCACGCCGCTGGGTGATCCTATCGAAGCACAGGCATTGGGCGACGTGTTTGCTGCGCATCGCCAACATCCGCTGATGGTTGGCTCAATCAAGACCAATATCGGTCACCTGGAGGCTGCAGCAGGTATTGCAGGGTTGATCAAAGCCACGGTTGCGCTGCATGCAGGCCGCTTGCCGCCATCGCTGAACTTCCAACACGCTAACCCCAATATCGAACTCGATGTTTTACGCCTTGCAGTGGCGACAAGTGAACAGCCATTGGCTGCAGATGGACGACCAGCACGTATCGGCATCAGCAGCTTTGGTTTTGGGGGTACCAATGCCCATGTCGTGTTGGAATCAGCACCGCAAAGCGATAAACCGAGTGTGCCAGCTGCGACAGATCAAGCTTGGCTTTTACCGTTGTCGGCAGCTTCTGCTGAAGCACTGACAGCACAAGCGGCACAGATACATGCGTATCTGGTGAAAGCCGACCCAGCGGTGCTGCCTGATATTGTCTACACCGCGTCAATACGGCGAGACCATATGGACCATCGCCTCGCAGTATTCGGTACCTTGCCGGTGTTGATCGATGCATTGGCTGCAGCGGCCGTAGGTGGTACTCACCCTTTCTTACTACGAGGGAATAGACCCGCAACCGGGCCCCGTCGCCTCGCATTGGTAGGCTATACGGCGAAATGTGAAATGCAGATACGGCAATGGGGAGTCAACGTTGCAGCTGTGCTCACATCGCAGGATGGTATTGCTGAGCAATTGAATGGCCGTTGGGATGTTTTGCAGGCCGGTGATATCACTGCAACTGAATTGCCGGACCGCCTACGTAGCTTCACCAAGGTATCTGCACTTGAAGACGGCCTGCTGGCTACAGGTGCGATGCTTTATGTGTTGGGCCATGCGCTGGATTGGAATGCGGTGTCACTGTCCGGGCAGGTGGTTGATCTGCCCGCCTACCCTTGGCAGCGCCGTCGTTGTTGGTTCACCGAAGATGCTATCGCACTGCAAACCCGACCACGCGAAGTGTTGGCCTTGGCAGCCGATGATCGTGAGACCTTGTTCGCCCAGGCTGCAGCAGTACTTACCCAGCTTGATCACGTAACGCCACCCGCTTTGGCAGACCTTTGCTGGCACACGAATCTACAAGCCAGACAAGGTAAGTTACGTGTAGCGATTCCCGCTTCGACGCGTGACGAGTTGCGACAGGGCTTGTTACAGGTGCAGATCGATGTTCCTGTCGTAACTAGCCACATTGAACAAGGCGTGGTGTTCATCGTTACCGGTCAAGGCAGTGTGGCCCCCGGCGCTGGGGCTGAACTGTATCGTGATGTGCCGGTTTTTCGGGTTGCAATTAATCGCTGCTCAGCCTTGCTCGATGGTCTTCTCGATGTACCACTGACCACCCTTTTGTTCGACAGCACCCAGAGCGCATCATTGATGCGGCAGACTCGCTACGCCCAGCCGGCCCAGTTTGCGCTGGCCTGGTCATTGGCACAGCTGTGGACAGCCTGGGGGGTACGCCCTGCAGCGTTGATTGGGCATAGTTTGGGTGAATACGTCGCCGCTGTGTTGGCAGACATGGCGCCGCTTGAACAAGTCCTGCCGATGGTGGCGCGTCGTGGCGCGTTGATGCAGGAAACATCCCACAACGCCGGCATGCTGGTGGTTAAGGCTGCGGCTGAGACTGTTGCCCCTCTGTTGGAGGGCACGTCGAACTTCGCACTGGCTGCAGACAATGGCCATTCCAGTTGTGTGGTGGCGGGTGATGCCGATGCAGTGAATATCTTGGCAGAGCAACTGGCTGCGCAAGGTATTCGCAACCGCTTGCTTGATGTATCGGCGGCTTTTCATTCGCCATTGATGGAGCCAATTCTCGATCGGCTTTTTGCGCTTACCCACGCAATCGATTGGCATGCACCGAAGCTGCCGTTGATTTCCAACCTGACCGGCTACTTTTTCGACAAAGCGCCAGATGCCCAGTATTGGGTAAACCATGCCCGCAACACAGTGCGTTACCGTGAAGGCATAGACACTCTGCTGTCCTCAGGCCACCGCGTATTTGTTGAACTCGGTCCGCAAGCGTCATTGGTCAATCTGGGTGCTACTCAAAACAACGGTACCGATGCGATCTGGCTCAGCTCGCTCGATGGCCCAGGTTACGACTGGATGAGTATCTGCGACAGCCTCGCTTGCCTTTATCAGCAGGGTGCCGATGTCGACTGGGCTGCCTTTAGCTCACCTCCACAGCACAGTACGTCAACCAGTCATAACAACAAGAACACCGATCTACGCCAGGAAGTTTCCATGTTACCCGCCAGCACCACTCCAGCTTCGCAACCTGTCGAGATGTTTGAAGCCCATCTTCAAACCGTACGTACCGACGTTGTTAACCAGATTGCCAAGGCGTTGGGTGAGTCTGCGAGCAATTTACCTACTGAGCGTCCTTTCATCGAAATGGGTGCCGATTCGGTGATGATGGCTGAGGCGATGCGCAGCATCCAGGCGACCTATGGGGTGAAAATCAGCGCGCGGCAGCTATTAAATGACCTCAACACCATCGACGCGTTAAGTCAGCATCTGGCTAAGCACACGGTGCCTGCCACAGCAGCCAAGGAAGCATTGCCACAAGCAAACAATGCGTTACCAACAATGGCCGCGCTGCCAAACGGGGTGCCGACGGAATACGCAGGGTTGTTCCAACAGCAGCTGCAACTGGTACAACAGGTTATCAACAGCCAGTTGGCAATGCTGGGTGCAGCACCGGTTGCAAGTGTTGCCCAGTCTTTACCTGCCAGCCAGCCAACAGGGTTGTCGGCAAAAGCTACGGCTGTGCCCGTCTCGGCAGCACGGACTTCAACCACTGTAAAACAGCAGGCTCATCTGGAAGCGTTCACTGAAGCTTACGTCGCACGAACAGCAACGTCCAAGCGCATGGCGGACGAACGTCGTTTGTGCTTGGCTGATGTGCGGGCATCAGCAGGTTTTCGTCCCTCACTCAAGGAAATGGTGTACCCCATCAGCGGGGAAAGAGCGAAAGGTGCGTACCTTTGGGATGTAGACGGCAATCAATACGTCGATTTGTCGATGGACTTTGGCGTCAATCTGTTTGGGCATGGTGCACAGATTCTGACTGATGCCATCAAACGCCAGGCTGATCTTGGTTTGGCGCTGGGTACCCGCTCGCCGCTGGCGGCAGATGTATCGCAAATGCTGTGCGAAATGACAGGTATGGACCGCGTGCTGTTCTGCCAATCCGGCAGTGAATCGGTAATGACTGCGCTGCGCTTGGCAAGGCTGTTGCGCGAACGCTCCAAAATTGCAGTGTTCCGCAAGTCCTACCATGGGCATTTCGATGGCGTACTGGGTGACCGTGCCGCTGCTGGCGAATGGGCCGAACCCGTCACTCCGGGCATTCTGCCGAATTTTGTGTCGGACCTGCTGGTGCTCGACTACGACAGCGATGCGGCGCTGGCATCGATTGCGGCTCATGCCGACGAGTTGGCAGCGGTATTGGTGGAACCGGTACAAAGCCGTGCTTTGGATGTACAACCCCGTGAGTTTCTGCAACGCCTGCGGGAACTGACCGCACGGCACGGCATTCTGCTCATCTTCGATGAAATGATTACTGGCTTTCGCACTGCTCCGGGTGGTGCGCAACAGGTGTTTGGTGTCGAGGCCGACTTGGTCACCTACGGCAAAACCTTGGGTGGCGGTGTGCCAATGGCTGCGTTAGCGGCACGTGGCCGGTTGCTTGATGGCATTGATGGCGGCATCTGGCGTTTTGGCGACCACTCCGCCCCAGATGCCAACACTACCTTCTTTGCCGGTACTTTCAACAATCATCCGCTTGGTTTTGCACTATCGCATGCGGTGCTGAGTGAACTGAAGCGACGCGGGCCGGGTTTCCAGGAAGATCTGAACGGCCGCACCGAAATGCTGACGGAACGGCTTAACGCCAGGTTTGCTACCGATGGCGTGCCGTTGTCGATGACCCGATTCGGGTCGGTATTCCGTTTCAAGCATACCGGTAATCTCGACCTGCTCTATTACCACTTGTTGCACCGTGGCCTGTTCGTCTGGGAGGGGCGTAACTGCTTCCTGTGCGATGCGCATGGCGAAGCAGAGATCAATGCCATTGTTGATGGTGTGATGGAATCCGTCGCCGCATTGCGAGATGGCGACTATCTGCCTGCCAAAGCGGTTTCTACCCCAAGCAGATTCGCTACTTGCCCGCAAAGCAATACCCTGCCGATGTCGGATACCCAACGCCAGATCTGCCTGGCGGCCTTGCTCGACCCGGCTGGTGCCAATGCTTATTGCGAGACAGTGGCGTTGGAAATCGACGGTGATATCAACGCTGCGATGATTGAACGCGCACTGACCCAGCTGAGTCTGCGCCATGAAGCGCTACGCACCACGCTGGATGCCGAAACCGGCACGCAAACGGTGTTGCCCACGTTGAAGATACCGCTTCGCTATGCCGAACGGACGGAGGTGGATACCTGGCTGCGACAATTCGCTACCGAGCCTTTCGCGTTTACAGACGCCGGCCCTTTGCAAGTGGGCTTGCTCAAGCTGGCGGAAAATCGCCATGTATTGGCTTTAAGAGCTCACCATGCGTTGATTGATGGCTGGTCGTTAGCTTTGATTGTTGAGGAACTGGGCGCATTGTGTTGCCCTACGTCAGGTGCGGTACTGCCTGCTGCGTTGCCGTTCAGACGCCAGCTTGATGGCTTACTCGCAACGCAGGATATAGCGGCCGAAGCGTTCTGGTGCGAACGGACAGCCGATGCACCGACACCATTGGTATTGACGCCGTCTTCGTCTATCAGCGTTACAACGCAAAGCAGCCGTTGGGAAGGTGAACGCCTGCGGTTGCCTGTTCCTCCCGAGCTTGCCGAAGCCTTGACCAGCCTGGCAGTCAGACAAAAAACAACCTTGTTCACGGCTGCGTTGGGGGTGACCCTTTCTTTCCTCCACAGTCTGTGTGATCAGGATGATGTCTTGATCGGTGTACCGACCCATGGCCGGTTCGATGGGCTGGAACGCATGGTGGGACAAGCCGCGCAAATCATGCCGCTGCGTTCACGCTTGCAACGCGGTGTGCAATTCCAAGGTCTGCTGGACTGGTTGGGGGATGAGCTTGAAGCGATGTCCAATTACCAGGCCTACCCGCTGGCGCGGATTCTGGAACCTGTACTGGCAGGTGGTGACGACCGCCCAGGTGCACTGACGGTAACGTTCAATCTCGACCGCATCCGCAAGCCTACTTTTGACGGCATGCCGACAAAGCTGCTCGATGCGCCGGTGGTAGCAGTAAAGATTGATCTTGCCATCAACCTGTTGCAGTCCGACGCAGGTTGGCTGCTTGACCTGGATTACCAAAGCCAGCGTCATAGCCGTGAAGATATTGTGCAGTTTGGCCGGCGTTGGATGGATTGGGCGGCACGTATGGCAGCCATGCCCGATAGCGTGCTGGATAACAGCAACGCGTTGACGGCGCCGGAGCTGATTCAGCTTCTGCACGGTTTCAATGGGCCTAAGCAGGACCTGGACACTTTGCTGCCCATGCCAGCGCAGGTTGCCCAGATAGCGGCTAGATATCCAGACCGTATTGCTGTGACCGCCGATGGCAAGCGAATCGACTACCGCACGCTTGATCTTGCAGCCCGCGCGGTTGCCGGGAATTTGCTTGAACTTGGCGCAGGGCCAGACCGGATAGTGGCGGTGATGTTACCGCGTTCGTTGGAACTGGTTACTACCGTACTCGGTATTTTCTATGCCG
This sequence comes from Chitinimonas violaceus, assembly GCF_052601015.1. Taxonomy (NCBI): domain Bacteria; kingdom Pseudomonadati; phylum Pseudomonadota; class Betaproteobacteria; order Neisseriales; family Chitinibacteraceae; genus Chitinimonas; species Chitinimonas violaceus. Next base: position 8,088 of record NZ_JBQXDJ010000009.1, read on the forward strand.
GTGCAGCCTATATGCCGCTCGACCCGAACGAGCCAATTCAACGCCGCGAAGAAATTTTTGCCGAGTCAAAACCGGTAGCACTGGTTACAACAGGTGAAGTCCTTGCACGAGTAACGGCGCCCTGCCCGATCCTGATTGCGGAACCACCCGAAGTCATGGCCGCGATGCCGGAGGCGAAGACGGAACCTGCGCAGATCGGGTTTGAGCAGCTGGCTTTTGTTATCTACACCTCCGGTTCAACCAACAAGCCAAAGGGTGTGCAGTGCAGCCACGGTAGTCTGGCGAACCTGTTGGCGTGGTCCCAACAGCGCTTCGGGCTCGATGAAAACGATGCTGTGCTGCTGAAAGCGCCTTACACCTTTGATATTTCGGTGTGGGAAATGAGTCTGCCATTGGCGGCTGGCGCACGCTTGGTGGTGGTTGCCCCGGAAGGCCATCGCGACCCGATTTACCTCGTGGGTCTGATCAATCTCGAACGCGTCACCGTTGTCCAGTTTGTGCCTGCCATGTTGGAAGCATTTATTGCCGAGCCAGAATCGGCTACTTGTCGTTCACTACGCTATGTGTTCGCTGGTGGTGAGGCTCTGCACACCAGTCTTTGCGAGGCTTTCTTCAAGCTTGGTCTACCTGCCGAGCTGCACAACCTGTATGGGCCGACCGAGACCTGTATTCTGGTGACGCACTGCCAGTGCCTGCCAGATGACACCGGGCCTGTACCGATCGGCTACCCGATTACCAATACCTATATGCGCATTGTGGATGGCCAAGGCCGACCGGTTGGCGTGGGTATGGAGGGCGAATTGCTTATCGGTGGCAACGCCTTGGCACGTGGTTACCTCAACCGCCCCGAACAGAGTGCCAAGTCCTTTATCGACGACCCATTTGTTAATGGAGCACGCCTTTATCGCTCTGGTGACAGAGCCCGCTGGCGGCCAGATGGTGCGGTGGAATATCTGGGCCGTGTTGATGGTCAGGTGAAGCTACGGGGTCTGCGTATTGAAGTCGGCGCGATCGAGCATGTGTTACGGCACCACCCCGCAGTGCAGGAAGCAGTGGTCGATTTACGTGGTAAGGAGGCGGTGCACCAACGGCTGGTTGCATGGCTGGTATACCGAACGGGTGAGCAGCCTGTTTCCAATGATGTCTTGCAGGACTGGGTAAAGGCATATCTGCCTGTGTACATGATGCCTACGCAGTTCGTGACGGTGGCAACCCTGCCCATCAGCCGCCATGGCAAGGTCGACCGCGGCGCCTTGATCGAACCCGAGTTCCTTGTAGATGCCGCCAAAGCACAAGCCCCACGTACGGCTGTAGAGACCGAGTTGCTGGCTTATGCCCACAACACCTTGAAGATCGCAATCGCCGGGGTTGACGAGAATTTCTTCTCTGCCGGTGGGCAGTCGCTTGCTGCCGCACAACTCATTACCTGGGTACAGCAACACTGGTCGGTAAGGTTGGCGTTAAGGGCATTCTTTGAAAACCCCACGTTGTCTCAGCTAGGCGTGCTGATTGAATCGGCCCTGGCGAATGACGCTGCGCCAGCGGCGGACAGCGGTTTGACATCGCGTAGCCGACGCCGTGTGAAACGTGAAGCGTTGTCTGGCGATATGTTGAGTGAAGTGGAAGGGGGGGCAGAATGAATACGCTGGTACAGAACCTGGATGGCGACGTATTTCTTTGTAATGCCTCCGCCGCACAGCAACGCCTTTGGTTGGTGTGTGGGCTGGAACAAAATTCGGCCAATTACACTATTGCCGGCACATTGCGTATTACAGGGCAATTGCAACCGGGCTTACTTCAAGCCGCGTTGAACGATTGTCTGGCTCGGCACGAGGGTTTGCGAACCGGTTTTGTGGAAATCGATGGCAGCCCGATGCAGGCGATTGAGCCAAGTGCTGCATTGCAGCTCGATGTTTCCGATCTACACGATCTGTCGCAGGAAGCGCGTTTAGCACATGCTATAGCTGCTGCTGAAACGATGGCGCAGCGCCCCTTTGACTTGGCCAAACCCCCGCTGGTGCGGGTGCAGTTGTTCAAATTGCACGATAGTGATTGGCTGTTGGCCTTGGCCATCCATCACATCGTCTGTGATGGCCCGTCGTTGGCGATTCTGATGGCCGACTTGGCCCAGGCTTACAGCCATCGGGTTGACGCCAACCTTCCGGAAGCCGACGAGTTGGTACTACAGTTTGCCGACTTCGCCGAGTGGCAACTGGAACAGCTCGCCAAGCCGGAAACCGAAGCGCTATTGGCCAGTTGGGAAACACGGCTGGCTGGTGTGCCCGACCTTGTACTGCCTACCAATGGTGAACGCCCGCCACTACGTGTTGCCAAGGGGGCTCGCCATACCTTCCATCTGCCGGCATCGTTATATAGCGCGGTGGGCGAAGTTGGCCGTGAACTTGGCGCAACCCCATTTGCTGTACTGCTCGCCGCATGGGGGATGACGCTGGCCAGTTGGTCACAGCAGGATGATTTTGCCATTGGCACACCGGTCACCAGCCGTAACGACCCTGCATTGGCGGGTGTTGTCGGCCTGTTTGCTGAAACAGCCGCTTTGCGTTTTCAGGTGGATGGCGACCCTAGTATCGGTAAGCTGTTACGCCAGGTACGTGATGTATGGCGTGACTCGCTGGCCTATGCCGGTACGCCGTTCGACCGCCTGGTACAGCGTCTGAAACGCCCGCAGGATCGTAGCCGCACGCCGCTGATTCAAACTCTGTTTTCGTTGAATCCATCTGCAAGCGCCATTGATATGGCGGGGTTGACGGCTGTGCCATCGCCCATGCGCAGTGGGGAAGCCAAAGCAGATGTGGTACTGGAGATCACAGATGGCACGCAGAGTTATGTCGCGATGCTCGACTACGATAGCGCGCTGTTCCAACCCAGCACCATAACCGCAGTTGCCGAACGCTTCATTGAAATGCTGGTGGCTGTCGTAGGTGAGCAGTCGCGGTCAGTCAGGTCTGTGTTTGTTGCCTTGCCCGCAATGCCGCTTAGTGTGCAAGCGCGTGTAGCAAATGAGGCTGAAAGACAACTGCTGCATGATTTCAACCGTACCGCGCAAGACCTGCCCGATGAGTTATTGCTGCATCGACTGTTTGAGATGCAGGTGGTGCGAACTCCAGCTGCGTTGGCGCTGACTTACCTCGGTGAATCGCTGACCTTTGACGCGCTTAATCGCCGTGCCAATCAGCTCGCACATTATCTGCGCAGCCTGGGTGTAGGGCCCGACCAACGAGTGGCGCTGTGCTGTGAACGTGGTTTGCCACAGCTGGTTGGCCTGTGGGCAATTCTCAAGGCTGGCGGCGCATACGTACCACTTGACCCGGCCTACCCAGCAGAGCGACTGGACTACATGCTTGGCGACAGTGCTGCAGTCGTACTGTTGACTGAATCAGCTGCCCTGCCCCGGTTCAATACAGAGGGCATTCCCACGCTCTGCTTGGATGCAGCCGAATCTGCTGCCTTACTGGCCGCGCAGCCAGAACATAACCTTGACCCAGCAGGTATCGGTTTGCATGCGGGGCACCTGGCTTATGTTATTTACACTTCGGGTTCGACCGGCCAACCCAAGGGGGTAATGGTCGAACATCGCTCGGTTACCAATCTGTGGGTGGCGCTCAAACCACTCCTGGCTGGTTTACCGGAACAAGCCAATATCGGGCTCAACGCAACGCTTTCGTTTGACGCGTCGTTGCAGTCTCTGCTGCAGCTGCTGTCTGGCCATCACTTGATATTGATTCCACAGGAACTGCGGGCTGACGGTGCGGCGCTGCTGGATTTTCTGGCGGCAAATCGTGTCGATGTATTCGATTGCACACCAGTGGTGGTGGAGTTGCTGCTGGCAGCCGGTTTCACCTCGTCCTCATCGTACCGACCAAGATGTGTGCTGGTGGGCGGAGAAGTCATTTCGCGGCGAAGCTGGTGGACCATGCGTCACGCGGTTGGCACGCGTTTCTACAACGTCTATGGCCCTACCGAATGCACGGTGGACGCTACAGGCAGCGCCTTGCAAGATGCTGGTGATACACCGGTAGTAGGCCGGCCGTTGGCCAACACTCAGATTTATATCCTTGACCCGGATAGGCAGCTGCTAGCACCGGGTGAAGTTGGTGAAATCCATATCGGTGGTTCAGGTGTGGCGCGGGGTTACCTGAACCGCCCGGAATTGACCGCAGAGCGCTTTGTTACCGACCCGTTTTCTACAGATACCACAGCGCGTTTGTACCGCAGTGGCGACCTGGCCCGCTGGCTGCCGAACGGTGAGCTTGAGTACTTGGGTAGAAGCGATAAGCAGGTAAAGCTTCGCGGCCACCGTATCGAGCTGAGTGAAATCGAACGCAAGCTTTGCCTGTGTGCTGATGTACGGGATGCTGTCGTTATGGTGCGCGAAGACGTGGCGGGTGATAAGCGTCTGGTAGCTTATATGCTGGTTGAGTCGGGTACCGACCTGTCCGTGACAACCCTGCGTAGCGAACTGGCGACAAAATTGGCGGAAATCATGGTGCCGAGCGCTTTTGTCTGCCTCGATGCCTTCCCGATGACAGCAAATGGCAAGCTCGATTGGCATGCCCTGCCCGCACCAGACATAAGCGCCTTAGCAACCCAGTTATATGAAGCGCCGCAGGGTGAAACCGAACAATGTATTGCCGAGTTGTGGCAAACCCTGTTGGCTGTGCCACAGGTAAGCCGCCACGATGACTTCTTCGCTTTGGGTGGCCATTCCCTGCTGGCAACCAAAGTCAGCTCGCGGTTGAGCAAGCGCTTTGGTGTTCGCTTACCGATGTCGACCTTGTTCGATACCCCGATATTGGCCGCGTTGGCAGCCAATATCGATACCCGTGTTGCTTCGGCAAATAGTGATTCATGCGCAATCGAAATCGGTAAAACGCAGCCTGTTGCCGCGACGAACCGGGATATGCCGTTATCGGCTTCTCAGCTTGGGCTTTGGTTTATCCAACAGCTTGACCCTGGCAGCACAGCCTATGTGCTCTCCGGCGCGGTCCGCATCGAAGGGCCGCTTCAGCACAGCGTACTGTCGAATACGCTGGATCTACTACAACAACGGCACCAGGTACTGCGCACGGCTTTTCATGAAGTCGATGGCGTCCCGCAACAACGTGTTGTTGAACCTACCGGTATTGCGCTGCCCGTTGAAGTCCTCAGCCAATTTGAGTCTGGTCAGCAGGAAATCGAGCTGCGCGGCCATATTGATGCTGAAGCTCGCCGGCCGTTTAACCTCACACAGGCACCGCTGTTGCGCGCCAAGTTGCTGGTATTGGGGCCAGACCAACATGTACTGAGCCTTACACTGCATCACATCATCGCTGATGGCTGGTCGCTCGGTATTCTTTGGCACGAACTGGTGCATATCTACACCGCTTTGCAGGAAAACAGGGCTCCCCAGCTGGAGCCGGCTCTGCAGTACGCAGATTTTGTGCAGGTCGAGGCAGTAGGATTCGCCGATACCACCACCGCTACCGACATCATCTTTTGGCAGGGTGCGCTGCAAGACTTGCCTGTGCTGACGCTGCCTACGGATTACCCTCGTCCCTTGCAATCGGCCAACCCTGCGGGATATCTGCGTTTCGATATTCCAGCCCGGTTGTGTGGATACATGGACCAACTGGCACACAGTGTCGGTGCAAGCCGGTTCATGGTCATGATGGCGGCTTTTCAAGTGTTGCTCGCTCGTTGGAGCAACCAACGTGACTTTGCAATCGGTGTGCCGGTTTCGGGCCGTGATGCGTTGGAAACGCATGATGTTGTCGGTTGTTTCGTCAACACGGTGGTGATTCGGACTGGGCTTGATGGTGATCCGGACTTCCGCACGTTGCTGCAACGGGTGAAAGAACGTTGCCGCAATGCGTTTGCCCATCAGGCCATGCCATTCAAACGGCTGGTGGATACGCTGCGGCCCGCGCACGATCCAAGCCGGCACCCCTTGTTCCAGGTGCTGTTCAATTACCAACATATTGAACCCCAACAGCACGACTGGGCCGGTCTGCATGCAGAAGCACTGGAGGTGGAAAGCGACAGGGCGCAGTTCGATCTGGGTCTTTATGCTGAAGAACATCCCGATGGTCTTAGCGCCCGGCTGGTCTACCGCAGCGACTTGTTCAAGGCCGCTACGGCAGAGCGCATGGTTGCAGCCCTCCTGCGCTTGCTGGAAGACACCGGTACGCCGACACACTTCCCCTTCCACACCCCATTGCTACACGATGCAGACCGGGAGTCGCTGGCTGCATGGAACGACACCGCCGTCGATTTTGGCCCTGCGACGACGATAGATGAACTGATTGCAACCCAGGCGCTACGTACACCCGACGCCTTGGCGGTTGAGGCGGAAGATGGCCAGCTCAGCTACACGGAACTGATGACGCGGGCCGATGCCCTGGCCGCACTTCTGTTGCTACAGGGGGCGGGACCAAACCGCACTGTGGCGGTACATCTGCAACGCGGCGTCGATTTGCCCGTAGCACTTGTGGCCATTTTGCGCTCGGGCGCAGCCTATCTGCCGCTTGATCCAGACCTACCCAGCGAACGACTCAACTATATGGTTGAAGATGCGGTACCGGTTGCGATCATCGCGCAGGCTGGCAGTACAGACTGGCTAGCGACCGCCATACCTGTGTTGTCGCCAGTTGCGCCGGTCAACCAGTTGCCTGCGTCGGTACTGCAGCATGGCGCCGATAATCTTGCCTATGTAATCTATACCTCGGGCTCCACCGGTAAACCCAAAGGGGTGATGGTGCAGCACGACGGGGTGGTCAACCGTCTGCTATGGGGACAATCTGCCTTTCCATTGAATGGCAGGGACAAGGTCCTGCAAAAAACCAGCATTGGTTTCGATGTTTCGGTTTGGGAGCTTTTCTGGCCTTTGATCAGTGGTGCAACGCTGGTGTTGGCCCGCCCCGGAGGGCAGCGCGACCCGACTTACCTTTGCGAACTCGTTGAGCGTTCCGGCATCACCGTCGCCCATTTCGTGGCATCGATGTTGGAAATCTTCCTGCACAGCACTGAAGCCAGCCGTTGCAACACCTTGCGCTATGTATTGACCAGTGGTGAGGCACTATCGCCCAGGTTGCGTGACCAATTTTTCGATAGCGGCATCAAGGCGCAACTGGCTGACCTGTATGGCCCGACCGAAGTAACGATTGAAGTCACCTGTTCTCGTTGCGACGAGATCGAACGTGGCCAACCGCAGCCGATTGGGCGTCCTATCGCCAACTGCCGCATCCATGTTCTCGATGCACTGGGGCAGGAAGTGCCCATTGGTGTGCCGGGTGAAATCTGTGTTGCCGGTATTCAGGTTGCACGCGGTTATCTGAACCGGCCGGATTTGAGCGCTGAGCGCTTTGTGCCGGATACCCTCAGCCTCCAAACCGGCGGGCGGCTTTACCGCACAGGTGATATCGGTCGCTGGACCGATGATGGCGAAGTTGAATACCTTGGCCGTAGCGACAACCAGATCAAACTGCGTGGTACCCGCATCGAGCTGGGCGAAATTGAATCCGTACTGCGCCAGCACCCAGAAGTGCGCGATGCCGTGGTATTGCTTCAGGGCGAGCAGGTTGAATCGCAACGTCTGGTTGGATTTCTGCTGACCGATGCGGCGCTTGATGTTGCCAAACTTCGCGAACAGCTTGGTGTGCATCTGCCAACCATCATGGTGCCGGCAGTACTTCAGCCCTGTTCCAGCTTTCCGCTTACCAGCAGTGGCAAGACCGACCGCCGTGCGTTGTTGGCGCTGTTGCCGACAAACACCGCAATTGCGAGCAGCAGGGCAATGAATGATATCGAACAGCAGATTGCCGCCATCTGGTGTGAAGTGCTTGATGTCCCCTCGGTCGATACACGCAGCAATTTTTTCGAGGCCGGTGGTAATTCGCTGTTGCTGATGCGTGTACAGGCTCGCCTTAAACAACTGTTCAACCCAGCACCACAGCTTGTCGATTTGTTCCGCTTTCCTACGGTAACTGCGCTGGCAGCACATCTACAGCAAGTCAATGTGCCAGCACCTAAGCTAGCGGCCCAGCAGAAGGAAGGGGATAAGGACGACGCGATTGCCATCATCGGCATGTCCGGCCGCTTTCCTGGCGCTGCGGATGTGGAAGCGTTATGGCGTAATCTGCTCGATGGCCATACCGGCGTGCGTGAGATCAGCCGAGAGGAATCGCTGGCGGACGGCGCGGACCTCGCCATGCTGGACCACGCTGGTTATGTACCCTATGCCGGCACGCTTGAAGGCATTGACCTGTTCGACGAGAAACTCTTCAACTACAGCCCAGCCGATGCAGCGTTGATCGACCCGCAAGGCCGCCTTTTTCTTGAGTGTGCGTGGGAGGCGCTCGAAACCGCGGGTATCGACCCAGACCGTACCAACGGGCGCATAGGAGTTTATGCGGGTGGCTCAATCAGCTCCTATGTGTTGTCTGCGCTACGTGGCCCTGCTGTGGTTGATACCGAACTCTTCCGTGTTCTGTTCGCCAACGATAAAGATTATTTAGCGAGCCGAGTCGCTTACAAGCTCGGTCTGAAGGGCCCTGCTGTTGGCGTGCAGACGGCTTGCTCGACATCAATGGTGGCAGTCGCCCTGGCTGTTCGCGCTTTGCAAAGCCATGAATGTGATGTCGTACTGGCGGGTGGTTCGTCCATATCTGTACCGCACAGGGTCGGTTACCTGTATGAAGAAGGTTCGATCATGTCGCCAGATGGGCATTGTCGCGCCTTCGGCCATGATGCGGCAGGTACGGTACCTGGCAATGGGGTTGGTGTGGTGGTGCTTAAGCGTCTGTCGGCAGCACTGGCCGATGGTGACCCAATCCGGGCTGTTATCCGTGGCATGGCTATCAATAACGACGGTGCGGAAAAAGTTGGCTTCTCTGCACCATCGGTTGGTGGTCAGGAAGCAGTGCTGCAGGCAGCCTTGAACAAGGCTGGCATTACCGGGAGCGATATCGGATACGTCGAAACCCATGGCACAGGTACAAGGTTGGGGGATGAGGTCGAGCTGACTGCTTTGGCCGGCGCTTTTGGCCAGGCGGATGATGGGCAGCATTGCCTGATTGGTTCGCTCAAATCCAACCTGGGCCACCTTGATGCCGCAGCCGGTGTGGCAGGTTTGATCAAGGCCGCGCTGATTGTGGAACGCGGTGTGATTCCATCCAGCCTCAATGTAACGCAACCTAATGCTTTGCTAAGCCAGGCAGAAGCGCGTTTCCGTGTGGTGACCGAAACCACGCTTTGGCCAAGCAAGAACCTGCCTCGTCGTGCAGGCATCAGCTCCTTCGGCATTGGTGGCACCAATGCGCACTGTATTGTCGAGCAACCGCCAGCATTGAGAGCAGCCACTGCTGAAAAACGCCAACAGCTGTTACTACTGTCAGCCAACGACGCTGCTGCGTTGGATCGTTACCGCCAAAAGTTGGTCAGCGGGTTGGATGGTGACGATATTGAAGTGGCTGCGGTTGCCTGGACATTGCAAAGCGGTCGCCGTGAATTGCCCTGGCGACTTGCCGTTGCCGTTGCCGTAACCGAACCCGCAGAAGCGAAGAAGGTGTTATCGGCTGCGGCATTGCCATCCTCGCCCAGTCCTATCAACCGCCCCAAACTGTATTTCGCCTTCCCAGGTCAGGGCAGCCAACGTGTCGGCATGGGAAGCGAGCTTTACGCCACCGAACCCACCTTCCGCAAGGTGGTTGACCAATGCCTTGCCGAACTACCGCCGGAATTGGCCGGATTTGTACGCACCACGGCCTTTGCCGAGTTGCATGATGCTGACAGCGAGGCGCTGCTGGCGCGTACCGATGTGGCCCAACCAGCCTTGTTCATCTTCGAATATGCGCTGGCGCAGCTGTTGATTGAATGGGGTATCCAGCCCGCTGGTTTGGTCGGCCACAGTCTTGGTGAAATCACCGCCGCGGCCGTTGCCGGTATGTTCCCCCTGGCCGATGCAATGCGCCTGGTTGTATTGCGTGGCAGGTTGATGCATGAAAGTGCTGAAGGCGCGATGCTGCAGGTCGAACTGTCTGCCCCAGCATTGGCCATTCGGTTACCGGATACGCTGGCCATCGCAGCGCTTAACGCACCTGCATTGACAGTGGTGGCCGGTCCAGTAGCAGCTATTGAGCAGTTCGCAGCCACATTGGAACAGCAAGGCATAGGCTGGCAGCGTCTGCGCACCAACTATGCGTTCCACTCGCCTTTGATGAATGCGGCTGCAGCTCAGTTGCAGCCACTGCTTACAACCCTGAAGCTTCAGACACCCGATCTGCCCCTCTTGTCCAACCTAAGCGGTGAGTGGATGAGTGAAGCGGAGGCGCTGGATGCCGGGCGCTGGATGCGCCAATTGAGCGCGCCAGTGCAGTTTGCGTCTGCCCTGGCGCAGCTTGATCAACCAGACACGCTGCTTGTGGAAGTGGGGCCAGGTACAACGCTGACAGCGTTTGCACGTGTTGCCGGGGTACATGCTGTATCCATGCTGGGTCGTGAAGGTGGCCGAACTAACTTGCTTAACGCAGTGGGCAAACTCTGGCAATTGGGTGTCACTGCGAACTGGAAAGCGTTACATGGCGATCAACCACCACGCCGCATTGCGCTGCCGACTTATCCTTTCGCACGTAATCGGCACTGGTTGTCGGTGGAAAACCAGCCCGTAGCGAGTACACAGGCTATGCCGACGTTGGCGATGCTCGACTGGCGCTATGCCGAGCCAGTCCTGCCGTATATGGGTCTGCGTGTAGCCGTGTATGGTGCAAAAGGCAGCACGTTGGCAGGTTTGCCAGCGCAACTGGCTGCAGCCGGCGCAGTTGTGCTGGACTGGGATGAATTTTCGGCGCCACCGATGGCCGAGCGGTTGATTGTGTTGAACCCGGGCTTCGATAGTTTGCTGGGCATCGTCAAACGCTTGGCTGGCCAAGCCAGCAGTAAATTGCTGGTAATCACCCGTAATGCTCAGGAAGCCGACGAGGCAACCGATGCGGAAGCCGCGCGCGTGGCCGCGGCAATACCTTCGCTAAGGCAGGAGCTGCCGGAGCTGCAGTTATGTCAGATTGATCTTTCCGGACCGATCAACCGTCGCCAATTGGCTGCATTGGCTTCGGAGTGCCTGGCTGACGGGCAATCCAGCGTCGTGCTGCGTGATGGTCGACGCCGGTTGCCCGTGATTGAACCGCTTACTGTGGCGGATGCCGCATCACCGTGGCGGGAGGGCGCGGTAGTGTTAATTACCGGCGCATTCGGCAATGTGGGTATGGCTTTCGCCCGCCATCTGGCAGCCCTTCCCAGATCCCGCCTGGTGTTGTTGGGCCGTAATGCGCCATCGCAGGACGATTCCCGTATCCAGGCTTTACGCAAGCTGGGTGCAGAGGTGCTGATATTGCAGGGCGACATTTGTGCCGAAGGTGTTGCTCAAAGCGCCGTCAGGGCGGCGTTGCAGCATTTCAGCCGGCTCGACGGTGTTATCCATGCCGCCGGTATCGCCGGTGAGACCGCCCACCAACCCGTACTCGAATGCGACAGTGCCATCAGCGAGCAGATCCAGGCAGCCAAACTGCGTGGAACGATGCAGCTTGCTGCTGCACTCAATGGCATCGCCGTACGCCATGTTTTGCTGTGTTCTTCGATCTCCACCGTGCTGGGTGGGTTGGGCTTCGCTGCCTATGCGGCAGGCAACCGCTGGATGGAAGTATTTGCAGAACAACAGGCACGTAACAGCGGCACCCAATGGCTGGCACTGGCATACGACGGTTGGCACTTCGATGGTCAACCACCGGCACAGCATGCGCTGTCGGCCACTACTGCGGTTGCGTTATCGGAACGCGCGTTGGCGGGGGGGCTGGATGGCCGCATATTGGTCTCTGCCGGTGAATTGCAGGTACGCCTTGATCGCTGGAATGCCCTGCTTGAAGAAGCGCCAGCCAGTGTAAGCACCGAGCACCCAGCCCCTATAGCCGGCTATGACGATCCCTTGGAAGCCATGGTTGCCCAAGCGATTGCCGACACATTGGCATTGGATGCCATCGGCCCTGATGATGACTTCTTCTCATTGGGTGGCGACAGCTTGGTAGCAACCCGGGTTATTGCCCGACTGCGTAGTACGACAGGTTTGCCATTGTCGGTTGGATTGATGCTGCAGGCGCCAACGGTTCATCTGCTGGCGGTTGCGATCCGGGCGATGCAGGGCTCATCGGCACCCACTGTAGAGGGAGATGCCGATGAATACGAGGAGGGGGCGATATGAGTGGCGACGCTATCCGCTTGCTGGCGGAACTGAACAACATTGGCATCACAGTGTGGGCAGAGGACGGCCAGCTGCGTTTTCGCTCCCCCAAGGGGCGGCTTACCGATGCGCTCAAAGTAGAGTTGACCCAACATCGTGCGGCATTGCTGGCGTTGTTGGGCGAGGCAGGTAAAACCGATACGGCCATTGAACGTCGCCCAGGGCCCGCAGATGTACCGGCACCGCTTTCGATTCAGCAGCGCGCTGTCTGGATGGCGGAACAGCAAGGCGGTGGGGCTGCCTACCTGATACCGGGCGCATTACGTATCCGCGGCCCGCTTCAAGCTGATGCGCTGCGTGATGCTTTGCAGACCATGGTGAACCGGCATGAGGCCTTCCGTACAGCCATACGGTTGGTTGACGATGAGCCGATGCAGTTTGTGCTGCCTAGCGTACATTTTGATATGCCGCGGCTTGATTGGACTGGCCTGACAAACATAGAACGGACATCAGAACTTGTACAGCTGCTGGACAATGAAGCGCGCCAACTGTTCGATTTGACCCACGCACCCCTGCTGCGGGCCTGTCTCGTCGCCATGGCTGCTAATGAACATGTGCTGTTGCTGACCCCACATCATATTGTTGCCGATGGCTGGAGCATCGACATCATGGTGCGCGAACTCAGCGAGTCCTATCGACCAGAGGGTGGTATCGATACCAGTGCAGGGGTTAACCCACCGCTAGGCTATGCCGACTTTGCCGTGTGGCAGGAGGGTCGTAGTGCCCGTGGCGAAGACAGCGCTGACCTCGACTACTGGCGTAATACGCTGACGCATTTGCCTCCACCGCTTGAGCTACCGACCAAACAAGCGGTTGTTCACGACGGTGCTTTTGCTGGCGCTTCATTGCAGGCCACGCTGCCTGTGGCGACTTCACAAGGCTTGCGTCATATCGCAGCCCAGGCTGGCACCACTTTATTCAGTGCACTTACCGCACTATTTGCCACGCTGCTTTATCGTTATACCGGCCAGTCCGACGTTGTAATGGGTACTGCCAACGCAGGGCGTGGCAGAGTCGAACTGGAAGAAGTTGTCGGCCTATTTGCCGGTCGCCTGCCTTTGCGGCTTGATTTAAGCGGTGAGCCCAGCTTTCAGGAACTGATCGGCCGGGTAGCGCGTTCAACAGCCAGCGCGCTTTCTCATGCCGAGGTACCGGCAGAACGCATTCTCGCCACTGCAGTTGCGGTTGATTCACGTGAATCATTGTTCCAGGTAATGATTGCGCTGCAAAACGCAGTGCGCAGCAGTTTGCGCTTTGCCGGCCTGGAAGTGGAGATGCTGCCGATTGCCAGCAATACCGCCAAGTTCGAGCTCTTCCTGGCGATTGACGAAGCGGGCGACGCACTCACATTGGGCCTGGAATACGCCACCGCACGATTTGATGCCCCGCGTATGCAAGCCCTGCTGGACCATTTGCTGCGCTTGGCTAAAGCAGTTGTTGCTACACCCGATTTGCCTATCACCCGTTTGGCAATGCTATTACCTGCTGAACGCGCTGCGTTGTTGGCAACTCAGCCCGATGTTCATATTGAACCCGCCGAGACATTGCCACAGCGTGTACGCCGCATAGCGCTTACCGATCCGGACAGGCCGGCTATGCTTTCGCCACTACGCTGGGGTGATGCCCAAACGGTGTCGTGCAGTTATGGCCAGCTCTGGCAGCGCGCCGAAACCATCGCTGCGGCATTGCAACGCAGTGGTTTGCGACAAGGCGATGTGGTTGCAGTCGTGGGTGACCGTTCAATGGCTTTTGTCGAAGCCATGCTGGCGGTGCTGGTGGCTGGCGGCACATATATGCCGCTTGCACCTGATCTGCCCGAGGCCCGCATTGCCGAGATGCTGGAAGACAGTGGCGCCAGCATCATGTTGGCATGTGACACCGCCAGCGCGGCACTCTCCGCCTATTTCACCAGCATTATCGATCTGACAACGCTCGTTACTGAGGAAACAAGCCAGTTGCGAGCGGTACAAACCGCTGCAGAACAAGCTGCTTACGTCATATTCACTTCCGGTTCGACCGGTCGGCCCAAAGGCGTACAGATCAGCCACGCCAATGTGCTGCATTTTGTCGCCGGACTGCCGCTTTGTCATAAAGAAGGCCAACCGGTTTTCCTGCATTTTGCACCCAGCAGTTTCGATGCCTCGGTAATGGAAATCTGGGGAGCCTTGTTAACTGGCGCGCAACTGGTCATCGCACCGCCCGGGCTACCCGGATTTGATGCATTGGCTGATTTGATGGAAACGTACGCCGTTAACGTTAGCGTATTAACAGTTGGCGTGTTCGTGCAACTGAGCAAGGCAAGGCCGCAGACCTTGGCTGGGCTCGACATTCTGATGTCTGGCGGAGATCGGATGCCCGTAGCGGCAGCCCGCAACGTATTGGTACAAGGGGGCCGCGCCCGACTTTACAACGTATATGGCCCAACAGAAGCAACCGTATTCTCTGCCGTTCATTTGGTGGAGAGCCAGGATGTTGCCGACGGTGTTGGCGCCATACCCATCGGCCCACCGTATGGCAGTTCCCGCCTGTACGTATTGGACGCACATCGCGAGTTGGTACCAGCAGGGGTGATTGGCGAGCTGTATATCGGTGGCGGCAATGTCGGGCTTGGGTACATCAACCGGCCAGATCTGACCGAGGAACGTTTCCTTCCCGATCCATTTACTGCAACGTCCGAAGCACGCATGTACCGGACCGGCGATCTTGTACGCTGGCGAGACGATGGCGTACTTGAATTCCTTGGTCGGGCTGACCGGCAGGTCAAAATCCGCGGTTTCCGTATCGAGCTGGGCGAAATTGAAGCGCATCTGGGTATGCATCCGGCAGCAGCCCAGGCAGCGGTGGATGCCAGGGAGTCACCCAATGGATTGCGCCTGGTGGCGTACATCGTGCCCAAGCAAGGCATCGAGTCTATTGATACCGCTGATATGCAGGCATTTCTGGCGGCGCGTTTGCCCAAGTACATGGTGCCGACTGCGCTGGTCTGCTTGGATGCGCTGCCACTAACCCGCAACGGTAAGCTGGACCGTAATGCATTGCCAGCGCCTGACTATGCCGAAGCAACAGCCTGTACCTTGCCGGAAGGCGAACCAGCACAGATTCTGGCCAGAATATGGCAGGCCGTGCTGCAGCAAGACCAGGTTGTGATGGAAGATAACTTCTACACGCTGGGCGGCGATTCCATCATGGCCATGCAGGTGTCGATGCGGCTGGCCCGCCAAGGCTGGAGTTTGCGGCCGCAGGACATGCTCAAGCACCCTACCCTGCAGGCACAAAGCGGATTGATGCAACGCCAAACAACGAGCGTTGTCAGGCGGGCAAGTGATGTACCGCAGCCCATCACGCCGATTCAATCCTGGTTCTTCTCGCTGGGTCTCGCGAATCCACATCATTGGAACCAGGCTGTACGCCTTGCGGTAAACCCTTCGTCGTTACCACGACTGGGCCAAGCTGTGGCCGCCTTGGAAGCTGCACATGATGCATTGCGCCTACGATTTCTACTTACAGACCAAGGCTGGCGCTTGCAGGCTGTCTCACCCAATGATGCACCGTTGCGTCACTGTAGTGCGGTAAATGAGGAGGAAGCATTAGCCTGCATTGAAGCGGCGCAACGCAGTTTGAATATCGCAACCGGGCCGGTCTGGTGTGCTTTGTTGATTGAAGGCCCGCACGATGATTGGCCGCATCTGGTGTTGATTGCCCATCATCTTGTTGTCGATGGCGTGTCTTGGCGGGTGCTGATCGAAGACTTAACACTGGCTGTGGCAGGCAACCCCATTCCACCGGCCACCTTGAGCTTTGCGGATTGGGCTGGGCATCAGGCTTCTGAAGCGCAAGCACCAATATCCATTGCCGCAGACCCTGTATGGCCGCCAATTGCAGACCCGGACGGAAGCAATCTCGAATCTCAAACCCAGCTGGTGACATTGTCGCTATCGGGCAGCGATACCATCGCACTGCTTGGCTCAGCCAACTTGGCATATCGCAGCGAACCGACGGAACTTCTGTTAGCTGCGGTGATGCTGGGCTTGCAACGCGCAATTGGGCAATCTCGCCTCACGGTAGCGCTTGAACGCCATGGTCGCGAGGTGGAGGGTGTTGATCTATCCGGCACGGTGGGCTGGTTCACGGCCATTACCCCCGTGCTGTTGGAAGTGATTGCATCGCCGGATATGGGCACAGCCGTATTGGCAATCAAGCAAGCTGTTCGCAGTGCGCCACGTTTGATGACACAGCAGGTGGGTGAAGGTCCCGCCGTAGCATTCAACTACCTAGGCCGCTTTGACAACGTAGTTCCTGCGGATGGCCCATTCCGGCCGGTTACGGCCGGTTGCGGCAACTCAACCGACCCTGAGGGAAAACGGCCTTACCCACTCGAAATCGTTGCTGTGGTTGAGAGCAATGTACTGCGTATCGATTTCCGTTTCAGTGAAGACCAGATCAAACCCGCTACCGTAAACGCATGGGTTGCGGCTACCCGGCACGCGCTACATGAGCTGCTCATCCACTTGTCCACACTGGGTGTGGCCGGCCGTGCGCCTTGTGACTTCCCGCTGGCTGGTATTCACCGCCAGCCGGAACTCGATGCCTTGTTACGCGAGCATGGTTTGAAGGCCAGCGAGGTTGCCGACCTGCTGCCCGTTACACCACAGCAACGCGGCATGTTACTTGAAAGCATGGCCTATCCTGGGTCGGGCATGCATATCGAGCAATTCGTCGCCACATTCAACGGCGCATTTGATCGTGAAGCGCTGATGCAAACCTGGTCGCGCCTGATTACACGCCATGAAGCGCTACGCAGCGGTTTTCTCTGGCGACAGGATAACGAGCCTTTATGCGTGGTATTCGAGCAAGCCAACCCTGTGTGGCAACACCTGGATTGGCGTACGCAAGCGAATCAGAACACCGCACATTGGTTGGAACGGGACAGGCTGGCTGGTTTTGATGGCATCAGGCCGCCATTACGTTTCGCGACCATCCAGCTGTCCGACGAGCATTGGTTGTTCGTCTGGACCTACCACCACGCCCTTCTGGATGGCTGGAGCGTTGCGCACCTGCTTAACGAAGCTATGTCGCCGAATGGATCAGGTACATCACCTACCCATGCTCGCGATCATGTCCGTTGGCTGATGGCACGTGACCGCGAAGCCGCGGAAAGCTTCTGGCACAAAGCGCTTGCCGATGCCCCAGTACCTACCACGGCAGGCCAGCGTGATGAAAACCTGCCGCAGGGCCATGGGTACGCTGACCTACGCACACGTGTACCGGCTAATGTCGTTCAACAGCTCACGCAGTTGGCACATCGCTGGCAGATGACGCCGGCTGCCCTTGCGCAAGGCTTATGGGGCATGGCAATCGCCTGGGCAACGCGTCGCCATGATGTTGTGTTCGCGCGCACGGTATCTGGCCGGCCAGCTGAAATTGTAGGCAGCGAAAACTGGGTTGGGCTGTTTATCAACAGCCTGCCTTTACGTCTAAAACTGCCCAGCACCGGGTCGGCCTGGTCCTGGTTGGCAGAAGCCAGCCTTCAAGCTGCCGCGCAATCGCCTTTCGAATGGTGCGCTGGAGGGGATATCCACAGCTGGTCTGGTCTGCCGCCCAGCCAACCGCTGTGTGACAGCCTGCTTATTTTCGAGAACTACCCAAATACGCCGCAATCTGGCGAAGGCAGTACAGCCAGCATCGTAGCTGTGGCTGGCCATGGGGCCCGCACCCACTTCCCCGTCACGCTGTTGATCGTGCTCGATGACGGTTGGCGTTGCGAGCTGGTGTGTAACGAAGCCTATATGCCAGCAGGTGAAGGGCAACACTTACTCGATGCTTTCGCCCAACTGGCAGCAGCAGTGGTGGACGAGGGCATCGACATTGCCAAAGCGCTGGCAGACCTGCCAGCCCAGACGCCACGTCTCTGTAGGCTGCCCGAGCGGCAACGTGTACTACCACGTAGCCCGTTGGAACTGGAACTGGTGCAGATGTGGCAAGCGTTGCTCGCAACTCCTGAAGTCAGCATCCACGACGACTTCTTTGCCTTGGGGGGGCATTCGCTCCTGGTGCTGGACCTGATGAACCGGTTGCGTACCCGTTTTACTCGCAGCTTACCGTTTACCGCATTTTTACGTCACCCCACTGTGGCTGGCTTGGCTACGTTACTTGAAGGTAAGGCAAAACATACCGCCGTTTCTTTGCTGCAGTTAGGTGAAGATGGTGCACCGCTTTACCTTGTACCCGGTGCAAGCGGCAACCCGATGGCTTATCAGGCATTGGCCCGTTCACTGTCCGGCCGGTTTGCCCTGGTCGGTGCTCAACCGGAACACGACCCGGCACAACCGGCAAGCATAGAAGCCATGGCGGCTGAATTGGCCAACGCTATTGGGCTGCAGCAACCGGAAGGGTCGCTCTATCTTACAGGCCATTCATTCGGGGCCATCGTCGCGTTTGAAGCTGCGTGCAAGCTCAGTAAAGCAGGCCGACATGTCGCAGCCCTGGTGTTGATCGACACCGCAGTACCCGATGGCGGCAAGGCTTTTGCCGATTACGACGAGAGCGACTGGATAGTCGCCATTGCAGAAGCGGCAGGTTCGTATTTCGCCCAACCGG
Source organism: Chitinimonas violaceus (assembly GCF_052601015.1). Classification (NCBI taxonomy): domain Bacteria; kingdom Pseudomonadati; phylum Pseudomonadota; class Betaproteobacteria; order Neisseriales; family Chitinibacteraceae; genus Chitinimonas; species Chitinimonas violaceus. The sequence continues at coordinate 26,971 of NZ_JBQXDJ010000009.1, forward strand.
TGCTGATTGAGCGCACCGAGCTGGTAGAGCTCGAGAGCGCAGCAAGACGGCAGCTGATGTTGGAACGCCTACAGGCAGCAGGGGCGCTCGCCGCCAGCGCCTCGATTGAGGTCATCGACAGCCTGTTATTGAGCTACCGGCATAGCGTAGCTGCCTTGGCCAATTATCGGCCTGGGCATTGGCCCGGCACCCTGAGTGTCATCCACGCCGATACCACACCGCAACCTGCCGACCCAAGCCTTGGTTGGATTGCGCACTGTGCGCGGATAGGGACCACCCTGGCAACCTCGGGTGACCATATCACCATGGTGACCGAACCCCATGCCCCAATGCTGGCAGACCGCCTGGCTGAAGCAATTGCCGCATGCCAATCCATCAGGAGTGCTTGAACATGAGCGCCCACCCTTCTTCCGCACAGCCCGATAACGACTCTCGCTCCACATACGATTCACAAAGAGAAGCTGCAATGTCTAATCAGCCCACCCAATCCGATCGAACCGCATCCAGGTCCCCTACTGAATCTATCCCCATCGCAGTGATCGGCATGGCGGCAATGATGCCGCGTGCAAAAGATCTTGCTGAGTATTGGCGCAATATCCTTGATGAGACGGATTGTCTGGAACCCGTTCCCGCCAGTCGCTGGCGCACGGATGCGTACTACAACCCCGACCCCAAAGCTGCCGATTGCACTTATGCCAACAAAGGCGGGTTTGTTCCCGATCTTCAGTTCGACCCGCTGCGCTATGGCATGCCACCCAATATCCTGACTTCGACCGATGCCGCACAGCTTTATGCGATGGCAGTTGGCCGGCAAGCGTTGCTCGATGCAGGTTATGCGCCAGACCAGACAAGTACAGGCCGGCGTTTACCCATGGCGCGCACCGGTATCGTGTTGGGTGTATCGGGCAATACCATGAAGCTCACCTCCGAGATGGGCAAGCGGGCTGATATCGCCAAATGGGTTGATGTGCTGCGTCAGGCTGGGATAGATGACAGCATCGTCGGCGAAGTGGCCGATACGATGCGTCGCCATTACCCCGATTGGAGCGAAGACACCTTTCCCGGCTTCCTTGCCAATGTAGTGGCGGGCCGCATTGCCAACCGCTTTGGCCTTGGCGCAGCCAGCCACACAGTGGATGCGGCCTGTGCAAGCTCACTGGCCGCAGTCCGGCTTGCCTGTTTGGAGCTGCGTAGCGGCGCGGCTGATGTGATGTTGACCGGCGGTGTGGATACCGACAATTCCAATATCGCTTACCTGAGCTTTAGCAAAACACCTGCCCTGTCCAAATCAGGCAAGGTGCGCGCGTTCGATGCCGATGCGGATGGCACCATGATCAGCGAGGGCGTTGGCATGCTCGTGCTCAAACGGCTGGACGACGCAGTAGCAGATGGCGATCGCATCTACGGTGTAATCCGTGGTTTGGGCGCTTCGACCGACGGTGCCGGTGGCGCGATTTTCGCACCCAATCGCGCAGGACAGGAACGTGCGTTACACACTGCCTACAACGACGCCGGTATTGCTCCTGCCAGCATCGGACTGGTGGAAGCGCATGCAACCGGTACTGTCGTGGGCGATGCTGTTGAGATTGAAGCATTGGAAGCGGTACTGGGAAAAACCGAATCGCCAATCGCATTAGGCAGCGTGAAAGCACAGATCGGCCATACCAAAGCGGCTGCCGGCGCCGCAAGCTTGATCAAAACCCTGCTGGCGCTTTACCACAAGGTGATCCCACCCACACTTAATGTATCCAAACCCAACGCACGACTCAGCACCAGTGAGCGGCCGTTCTATCTGCCAAGGCACGCCAAGCCCTGGTTGGCCTCCACCGGATTACCGCGTCGGGCAGGTGTCAGCGTGTTTGGGTTTGGTGGGGCCAATGTCCACGTGGTGCTGGAGGAATACAGCAAAAACCACCCTCAGCCCAGCCACAACAGAAGCATTGTGATATTGCTCGCGGCGGAGAACCCCACTGCATTGGCGCAACGTTGCCAGAACCTGGCTGAGCAGATTGCACGTGGTGAGGCCACTGCGGTGTTGTGGCCCCCAGGACCGCTGCACCCGAACCAGCCACGTATCGGCTTGTTGGCGCGTTCTTTTGAGGATGCGCCTGCACTGCTGCGTAACGCGGCCGAGCAAATCAACCGCCGCTCAATGGAAGCCGCATGGTCACTGCCGAATGGCGTGCATTACCGCAACCGCGGTATTGAAGCGGGTGGACGTACCGTTGCTGTCTTCAGTGGCCAAGGCTCGCAAACCGTTGGTATGGGTGCCCGCTTGAGCATCGACCACCCGGACGTGCGCCACTGCTTTGAGGCATTTGATGTCGCCGGTCAAGCCCGTGGCCTTGCTCCTATTTCAAGCCTGGTATTTCCAACCGATACCTTTGATGCTGCCCGTGCCGATGCGCAACGCACAGCATTGACCCACACGCTTAACGCGCAAACTGCCATCGGTGCTTACAACATGGCGCTTTATGGGCTGATGCAGCGTGCCGGGTTTTGCCCCGATATGGCGCTGGGCCACAGCTTCGGTGAGCTGTCGGCACTGTGGGCAGCAGGTGTATTCAGTGATGACGCTTACCGAAGCGCCGTATTGGCGCGTGGTTTGGCGCTTACTCCACCGGCCGGCAGCGATGTAGGCGGGTTGATTGCCATCAGCGCGTCTGCGGAACAGCTGCAACCTTTATTGGGCCATTTGCCTGGCATCGCGCTGGCAAACCTCAACAGCCCCAAGCAAACCGTTGCAGGCGGTAGCACGCAGGCGATTGAGCACGCAATAAAAATACTGAGCCAAGTTGGCATCAACGCCGTACGTATTCCAGTGGCTGCTGCATTCCACACCAATCTGGTCAGTTATGCACAAGCACCATGGCAAACAGCTCTAACAAGTCTGCCGTTGGCAGCGCCACGTTTCCCTGTGCTTGCCAACCTCACAGCGCAAGCCTATCCGGCCGATGAGGCTGGTATTCGCCATCTGTTGGCACACCAGCCCTTCAATGCCGTGCAATTCCGGCAACAGATCGAAGCAACCTATGCTGCAGGCGGACGGGTTTTCGTCGAAATCGGCCCACGCGCCATTCTTACCCGGTTGATCGGCGACATTCTGGGCGACCGCCCCCACACTGTACTGCCTGTCTCGCAAGACCCTGCGGGTAACGACAGCCGTCAGCTCGACGAAGCGTTAGTGCGGCTGGCAGTGCTGGGTCTACCGATACAGCTACGTAACACAACAGTAATGCCGCCACCGGCGGGTCCGCTGGAAATCCGCATCAACACAGCCGTAATCCGCCCGCGTGGCGAGGGTGACTGGCCCGCGGTTCGCAATGGCGTACGTACGGGGCAAACCGCTTTGAAAGTGAATTCGCCAGCTGACGAACCCTTTGTTACAACACAGCCCATAGCCCGGATACAGGATGCCATCGTTCAAGTTGCCTCACAGCCTGCACAAGCAGCGACATTGACAGCAGATGTGCTCGCTCGTTTGATCGAAGTTGTAGCCGACAAAACCGGCTTTCCTGTGTCGCTTATCGAACCGCATATGTCTGTTGAGGGCGATCTCGGTATCGACTCGATCAAGCGGGTGGAGATTCTCTCGGTTATGCGCGATGTCTTTGGCAACCTGCCAACGAATGAGGCCATGGCCGCTACGCAGAATCTGGCAGAGCTGGCACAGTGCATCGCGCAGTTCCAACAGCCAGTGCAGCAGCAAACCGGGTTGGTTGTACCCGCCACGCCAGCCATTGCTGTAACAGTTCCAGCCGTAACTACCGCCAGCACGCAAGCCACCTTGGGCGCATTACTTTTACGCACCGTGGCCGATAAGACAGGCTACCCGGTTGAAATGCTCACACTGGAAATGCGCCTGGAAGCCGACCTTGGTGTCGATTCGATCAAGCGTGTCGAAATTCTGGCTGCTATGCGCGATGAGCTGGGGCTAGCTGAAGCTTCAGCAAGCGATTCGCTGCGCAGTGCCGGCACCTTGGCCGATATTGTGGCGTTGCTGGTTGGTTTGACTCCACTGGCAGTTACACCCGAGCCAACACCGAATACGGTGGCAGCACCCATTGCACCGGTACTCTCCGACGCAACTCAATCCGCCCCCTCTACCGATGTAGCGCAGTTGCTGCTTCGCACAGTGGCTGATAAAACCGGCTTCCCAGTCGACCTGCTAACGCTGGAAATGCGCTTAGAGGGCGACCTGGGTGTGGATTCGATCAAGCGCGTCGAAATTCTGGCTGCTGTACGTGATGCACTTGGGCTGACTGAAACCACGGCCAGCGATGCTTTGCGTAGCGCCGGTACTTTGGCCGAAATCGCCACATTGTTGAATGCCATGGGCCAGGGTGTGCAGCCAGCTGATTTTGCTATATCCGCAGCGCCGATTGTTCCTGTTACTCATATACCAGTTCCCGAACCTGTAGAGCTGCCAAACCACGCCGGCATCGATGCTGGGGCATTGCTTTTACAAACAGTGGCTGACAAGACAGGTTACCCAGTCGAAATGCTATCGCTGGAAATGCGACTGGAAGGCGATTTGGGTGTGGACTCCATCAAGCGGGTTGAAATCCTTGCCAGCATGCGCGATGCGCTCGGGTTATCCACCGCTACCGCCAGTGACGAACTGCGCAGTGCCGCTACCCTTGGTGAGATCGCAGCTTTACTGCAAGGCGGGGTGGAAGTCGCCAATATCGCTTCAGCTGTCAAGATTGAGATGGCGAATACCATTGTACCTGCACCACTGCCCCAAGCAACGCCGACCCCACCCTCCCTTCCTGTCACGCCGGTAACAAATAGCGCTATCGACACAACTGGCATGGCTCGCTTGTTATTACAGACCGTAGCCGACAAGACAGGCTACCCGGTTGAGATGTTGTCGATCGATATGCGATTGGAAGGCGACCTCGGTGTCGATTCGATCAAGCGGGTCGAAATTCTGGCTGCTGTGCGCGATACGCTGGGCGTGACAACCGACACCGGCAGTGATGACTTACGTAGTGCAGCAACACTGGCCGAATTAGCCGCAAAGTTGGCAGAAATAGCCAGTCATGCAAAACAACCCTTGCTGAATAAGCCAGTAGCAGCGCCATCCATTTCATCACGTTGGCAACCATTACCCGTTATACCGGTTGCGTTAAAAGCGCCTGCTGCGCATGAACCACTTCGTCAGCCCGGTCAGACTGCCGTGATATTCACCGATGGCACACCGCTGACAACGATGCTTTCTGTACGGATGACGCAACTCGGTTACCGCCCTGTGCTGGTCCGGCTGGAAGGCTGGGTGCCATCGAGCGCGGTAAGCGAAGGACAGGCCTGGCCACAGCGCTCTACCTCGTTGGACACACTGGGTGCATGCCTGGAAACCATTACCAGCGAGTTTGGCCGGCCCGATGTCGTGGTGATGCTGCAAACGCCCGACAATGCCCGTAACAGTCGCCAACGATTAGGTATTGCTTTGCTCGCGGTACGTACGCTGCTTCCGATGCTGGGCAATGGCGCCCGCCTGTTTGCTGCAGCGCGGTTGGATGGCCAGCTTGGATTACAAGGTGGAGGAGATGCCGTCGCCGGTGGTTTGGCGGGATTGGTGAAAACACTGCGTCACGAACTGCCGACGGTACATGCCCGCTTTGTCGACCTGGCTGCAGATCTACCACCCGAGCTTGCCGCAACATTCCTGCTCGATGAGATCGGCGATACTGCCTTGCAACCTGCGGAAACAGGCTGGCGTCAGAACAGTCGTTGTACCCTGGCCTGTGGTGAACCCCGCAACCAAGCACCCACTGCGAGTATCGCACCCATGCAAGCCGGTGAGCTGGTACTGGTCACCGGTGGTGCGCGAGGTGTAACCGCACAGTGTGTACAAGCACTGGCAACGCGGGTACCGGCTCACTTTGTGTTGATAGGCCGCACACCCTTGGCCCCGGCCGACCCTGACTGGGCTGTGGGTATCTCCGATATGGCAGCACTCAAAGCTCAGGCTTTGCAGCAATTACGTGCTGAAGGCGGCATGCCTACGCCCCGTGCGGTCGAATCCATGTGTCAAAGCGTGTTGGCTGGTCGCGAAGTGCGCCAGAACATGCAGGCTTTGGCGACAACCGGGGCCAAGGTAAGTTATCTGGCGCTCGACCTTGGCGATATCACCGCAACCCGAGCAGCCATTGCTACGCTGACTGCCCAGTATGGCCGGGTCGCCGCGCTGGTGCATGGTGCCGGGGCATTGGCGGACAGACGTATTGCCGACAAAACCGCGCAGGACATCGAGACCGTATTCCGCCCCAAGCTCGATGGCATGTTGACGCTGATAGAAGCGCTCAATGACACGCCGCCACAGCGCGTTCTGCTTTTCTCATCGACAGCCGGCTTCTCGGGCAATACCGGCCAATCCGACTACGCCATGGCAAACGAAGCACTCAGCAAACTGGCCTTCCAGCTTGCCCGGCGCTGGCACGGCGTTCGTGCTGTGGCCCTGGCCTGGGGACCATGGGAAGGCGGAATGGTGACACCTGCATTGAAAAAGCTGTTTGCGGAACGCGGTATCGGCTTGTTGCCCACGGTCGATGGCGCAGCCTTGTTTGCCGATGCGGCTATGGGGTGTGCGGCCGGTGGCTACCAGTTTGTTGTTGGCGACACGATGCCGGCAGAAGGCACCAAGCCGGTGAACACAGCCAATCAACCCGCTCCCATCCTGGCTTAGGGCCTGTTTACGATCTGTCGCGAGCAGCTGTCAGCAGGGTGCAGAACTGCACATTGGTCCTGACCACAGCTGCGCAGCAAGATCGTAGACAGACTCTTAGCCGCATAACGATCAAATTTAGGAATGAACATGTTTCCGCTTGATATCACCGGCCTTGCCTGTCTGGTTCCTGACGCCAAGGACACTGCCACCTTTTGGCAGAATCTCCTCAACGGCAAGCGTTCGATCCGTAGTGCCGATGCTGCCGACTGGGGTGTCGAACCTACCCGCTTTCTTGCCCCAGGCCGCGGTGTTGCCGACCATGTGTCGAGCCTGGAGCTCGCCAAACCGCGTGACTTTGTTTTCGACCCGAACGGCTACCATTTGCCAGCTGAATTCCTCGCGGCACAGGACCGTTGCATCCAGTGGCCCCTGCATGTGGCGCGCCAGGCATTGGTCGACGCTGACATGTGGTCCGGCCAGGATTTGAAACGGGTAGGACTGGTGCTGGGCAGCTATGCCTGGGCTGCCGGTTCAGCCAGCGATGCACTTACCCGGCCGCTCTACGACGACGCATTGGCGCAGGCTTTTGCTGAAGTCACACCAAACGACCCACTGAAGTTAACCGTTGGCCGTCCTACGCCCAGCACACATCCTGAATCGGCACGGATTTCTGGCGGCATCACCACCACACTGGCGCATGCATTGGGTTTGGGCGGACCACGCTATGCCATTGACGCAGCCTGCGCCACGTCGCTCTATGCCATACACCTTGCTGCGCTCCATCTTGCCGCGGGCGAGGCCGATGCCATGGTCGTGGTCGCCGCCAATGCTTTCGATACGCTTTACGCCACCTTTGGATTCGCTGCTACACAAGCCCTGCCAGATGGCAGCCCCAATCGGCCATTCGATGCCCGATCGGATGGTGTTGCACCGGCCGATGGCGCCGTTGCGCTGATATTACGTCGTCCGAATTCACACCGCCAGCGTGTCTACGGCGTGGTACGCGCGATCGGGCTATCCAGTGACGGCCGTGGCCAGACACTGACAGCACCCAACCCCAAAGGACAGCAACTTGCCTGTGAGCGGGCATATGCTGCATCGGGTATCGACCCCAAGAGTGTGGCCTATGTGGAATGCCATGCCACAGGTACCAAGCTCGGTGATCGGGTCGAACTGGAAACCATCGCCAAAGTGTTTGGTGAAGGGCAAGCTGTCGGCACGGTCAAATCCAATGTCGGCCATCTGCTTACCGCCGCTGGGGTTGCAGGCCTCGTCAAAACCCTGCTTGCCATGCGTGAAGGTGTCATCCCGGCCACAGTAGGTATCGAGCAATCGTTAGCAGCGGAAATCGCTGGCAAGCCAAATGTGCTGACCGAGGCCGCCCCGTGGCCCAGCCCTTATCGGCGTGCTGCGATTAATGCGTTTGGCTTTGGCGGCGTCAATGCCCATCTAATACTTGACGCTCTCGATCAAACCGCACCGGAAACCCCAGCCGCCAAACAACCGGTTGCGCCCATATTGTTGAGTGGCCTCGGCGCTGCGATTGGCGACTGCCCCGACCTGGCCAGCGTGGCGCAAGCCCTGGCCAAGGGTGAGCCACGGTTGCGCCCATTACCTGCTGAACGGCATGCCGGCCTGGATTTCAAAGCGCCTAATGGAGCCTACCTCGACCGTGTCGCAATCGATGCCCTGCGCCTACGTGTACCACCGAATGACATCGACCGCATGTATCCACAGCAGCTGTTGATGTTGGCAGTGGGTGACGCAGCGCTGCGTGACGCAGGTATTCAACCAGGCAGCCGTACCGCAGTGATTATCGCGGGTGCAATGGACCATGTCGGCCACAGGCTGATGGCACGTTGGGAGTCCGCCTGGCGCTTGGAAGACAGCCTGGACGCAGCCGGCTTTGCATTAAGCGATGAAGAACGCAGCACCCTTAGCAAACTGGTGCGCGAAGCCTTGCATAACCCAGTCGATGCAGTAGTCATGCTGAGTTATGTCGGCAGCCTGCTGGCTAGCCGCATCGCCGCCACCTGGGACCTAAACGGCCCCGCCTTTATGCTGACGGGTGACGAGACCGGTGCTGTTCGCGCTATGGACCTTGGTGCAAAGCTGCTGGCCAATGGTGAAGCAGATGCCGTATTGGTCGGTGCTGTCGACTTGGCAGGTGCGATAGAAAACATGCTGGTGCGCCAAGCGCATGGTATAGACCCTACTGAACCGGTGGGTGAAGGCGCTGTCGCCATCGTAATGGAACCAGCAGAAACACTGCGCCAACGTGGTGGAACCGCTTATGCACAATGGCGTGGCGCTGGTTTTGCCGATACGCCGGAAGCAGCTTCAACAACCGTGCTGGCCAACAGCAAAGTCGACGCGATAGCGCTGGTTGAAACCAGTGCCGGCTGGCCTGCCGAAGCCAGTCTCCATGGTCAACCAGCCTTGGGGAACGCCGGTGCAGTATTCGGGCACTGCCGCATGGTCGCCCCACTGCTGGGTACGCTACATGCAGCACTATCACTGAATGCTAGACAGTTGCCAGCCTGGGCTGGTTGGCGCGAATCAGCACATACACAGGGTCTTGCCGGTAGTGCAGCCTATGTGCCGACCGAACCGCGCCCCTGGCTGCGTCCACGCGCAGGTTACCGTATCGCCGCAGTGTTGGCGCAAGATAATGATGGCAGCGCCGCCCAGGCATTGCTGGCAGAAGCCCCGGCAGATATCGCCACAAAGCCGGTCGAACCCGCTTTACCGTTGTTGCTGCCTATTGCCGGGGAAAGCCGCAATGCCATTGTGGCGGAGCTGGCTATTCATCTGCAGAACCTGGAAGCTGGTGCGAATGCCGCCACGCTGTGTCTGGAAGCCGTTCGTGCCTACCAAGCCCAAGCGCCACTGGCGCTGGTACTGGTAGCGGAAGATACCAGTGGTCTGCGCGACGAAGTACGTGCAGCCTTGGTCCAGTTACCTAGCGTTTCTTCGGAGTGGCAATCACCGCGCGGAAGCCGTTTCACTGCACATCCACTCGGGCGTGATGGCGGCGTTGCTTTCGTCTACTCGCCGCTCAGTACCGCATTTACCGGCATCGCCTCTTCAATTGGGCAACTGGTACCCGGCAGTATCGATGCGCTGACCAACAATCATGTCGATATCGCCGCCGACACAGTACAGCTGTATCCGAAGCAGCTGATGCCGATCAGCCCCGAGCAGCGCATGGTGCTGGAAGAAAAACTGTTGGCCGACAATGATGCTTTGATCAAAGCCGGTGTGATTACCAGCTGGCAGTACACCCAGTTGCTGACTGAGCGAATTGGCTTGCAACCTGCTGCCAGATTCGGCCACAGCCTGGGCCAATTCAACATGCTGTTCGCCAGTGGCGCGTGGCAACCTGACGATACATGGACCCAACGATTAGTCACGCTAGGTGGCAGCCTCGATCGTTTGTCGGGCGATCTGCCCGCTGTTCGTGCGACCTGGGGGCTGCCAGATGAAGCATCCATAGATTGGACAAATCTGCTGGTACTTGCACCGGCCCAGCGTTTAATCGCCGCTGTGCAGCAAGAGCCACAAGCCTATGTGAGCCTGATCAATGCACCTGATGAGGTGGTGCTGGTTGGTGACCGTGCCGCGTGTACCCGAATCATCACTGCACTGGGCGCAGATGCAGTACCCGCACCGGACAGTCTGGTGATGCATTGCGCACCGGCTGCGCAGGAGGAACAGGCCATCGCAGCGCATTTCACGGTGCCATTGCTCACACAACCTGCTGGTCTGCAATTTGCCGGCGGGGCGCCACGCGATTGGACGCCTGAAGCCGTTGCCGAACGCATCGCTGCAGACGCGGTCTCCCCGCTCGACTTCCCTGCACTGGTGGAACGTGTTTACAGCCAGGGTGTGCGACTCTTTCTTGAAGTCGGGCCAGGGGCAAATTGCAGTCGTTGGATAAATAAGACCCTGCACGGTAAGCCACACGCCAGTTTTGCACTGTGCCGTCGTGACCAAAATGACGCGGTGATGTTTGGCAAACTGTTGTCCCTGCTGCTGACTCACCGGGTACCGTTTGATCTATCCGCTGCATTGCGTCTACCGCCACCTGCACCGAAGAAACCGGCATTGCTCAAAGACCTGGTATTCGGCAAGCCGTCTATACGTACCAAGCTGGTAGATGCGCTAAGGCAACACGGGCTGGACCAGGCATTGGCGCGGCCTCGCCTGCCTAAAGCGGTGAATCCAATACCCGTTCAAACACCGGCTCTTGTAAACCCATCATTGAATCTTGCCACCTCATTTCCTTCATCCACCCCGATTGGGATACCACCACGCGAGGTGCTATTCAACGAAGCCGATGTAATGGAATTTGCCGAAGGCCGTGTCGCCAATGTGCTAGGCCCAAAGTACGCACCTATCGACGCCATGCCGCGCCGTGTGCGCATTCCTGGCCCGCCCTTCATGGCGGTAAGCCGCATCACGCATCTTTCGGGTACCTACGGCAAGCTTGAAGGCAGCCGTATTCGTACCGAGTATGACATTCCCGATCCAGCCTTCAATTCAATCGATGGGCAGGCTTCGTATTTGTCGCTTGATGCTCAGGGCGTATTGTTCCTGGCCGGGTGGTTAGGCATCGACTTCGAAAACCAGGGTAATCGTGCCTATCGTTGGCTCGATGCTCAACTCACCTATCTGGGCAATATGCCGCGTGCCGGGCAGCGTGTGGAATACGATATCCACATCGTGCAATCCTTCCGCAATGGCGATGCGACCTTGTTCCGTACCGACTTCATGGCGCATGTTGATGGTCAACCCGTGTTGAAAATCGACCATTGCACAGCCGGTTTCTTCACTTACGACGAATTGGCCAAGGGTGCAGGCATCACCGACCAGCACCGTACAAAACGCCAACCCACGGCTACAGCGTTTGTCGCACCTTTGATACCACCGGCAAGATCACTGGAACAAACGGACCTACTTGCACTCGCACGTGGCGAAATCGATACCGTCATGTCTCCAGCTCACGCCAGTGGTGGACGCAACCCTTCGCTACGCCTGCCGCCGCCAGTCATTCAGTTCATAGATCGTATTGTCCGCATCGAAGCTACAGGGGGCGCATGTGGCCTGGGTTACAGCGAAGCCGAGTGGCGTATCGACCCGCAGCATTGGGCTATTCGGGCGCATTTCAAGGATGATCCGGTATTCCCCGGCCCATGCATGCTCGAAGGCGCGATGCAACTGTTACAGACACATGCGCTGGCGCTGGGTTTGCAAATCTCCATGACCGGAGCACGCTTCCAACCTATGGTCAATCGGCCGGTCCTGGTGCGTTTCCGTGCCCAGGTAACGCCGCAGAACCAAATCTTCCGTTACCGGGCTGACATCGTCGAAATCGGTCTCGGCGCCGAGCCTTACCTGATCGCCGATATCGACCTGATCGACAACGGTCGGGTAGCAGGTCGCGTCGAAGGCCTGGGTATTCGTCTTGTCGGTCAAGCTGTCGCCACTTCTCCCGTCACGTCACAACTTGCTGGAATCCTCGCATGAACCAGGCTATTTCCTTCAACCTTCCCCCGGCTGCCGAAAAACTTGGCAGTGCTGCGTTTCGCCAACGCTACAACTTACGTTTGGCTTATATGGCAGGCGCCATGGCCAATGGTATTGCTGGTGAAGCACTGGTCGAGAGCCTGACCCGGGCAGGTTGCCTGGCCAGCTTTGGTGCAGCCGGCTTATCGCTGCCACGTGTCAGTGCGGCAATCGGCCGCTTGCGCCAGTCACTACCCGGGCGGCCACTGTGCTTCAACCTTATCCACACGCCCGACGACCCAGCATTGGAACGTAATCTGGTCGAGCTGTATCTGTCCACAGGCATCGAGGTGATTGAAGCATCAGCCTTTATGGCGCTGACATCGGCGATCGTGCTCTATCGGGCACGTGGTGCACACATCGATGCTTCAGGTCGTGCAGTGGCGCAGCAACGCGTTATCGCCAAAGTATCGCGCCGTGAAGTAGCCGAGCCCTTTATGCGACCCGCGCCAGAGTCATTATTGAACGCATTGCTGGCAGAAGGCGCGCTGACTGACGCAGAAGCTGCAGCGGCAAGACTATTGCCAATGGCAGACGACATCACGGTGGAAGCGGATTCAGGTGGACATACCGACCGCCAATCCCTCGTTTGCGCATTGCCAGCGCTGATGTTGCTGCGTGCGCGTGTCGCCCATAGCTTTGCGCCAGCGGCGAATGTCGGCTTGGGCGCAGCCGGCGGTATCAGCACACCAGCGGCAATTCGCGCAGCTTTTGCGATGGGGGCGGACTATGTTGTGACGGGTTCGATCAACCAGGCTTGTATCGAATCAAACACCTCGCCTGCAATCCGGCGTTTACTGGCCGGTGCCGACCTTGCCGATGTCGCGATGGCCCCTGCGGCCGATATGTTCGAGCTGGGCGTGCAGGTTCAGGTGCTCAAACGGGGCACACTGTTTGCGAGCCGTGCCGGCGCACTGTGGATGCTTTACCGTAACTATCCAAGTCTGGAGGCACTGCCACAAACCGAGCGTGACCGGCTGGAGAAAGACTTTTTCAAACTGCCGCTGACCACCGTACAGATCCAGACCGAGGCTTTCTGGCGGGAGCGTAATCCGGCTATGGCTGCCCGCGCTCAGCAGGACCCCAAAGTGATGATGGGGCTGATATTCCGTTGGTATCTGGGTCAGTCATCGCGTTGGGCAATCGAGGGTGTGCCTGAACGCGCGATGGATTACCAAGTCTGGTGCGGTCCGGCGATGGGAGCCTTCAATGTCTGGGCGGCAGACACACCGTTTGCCCAGGTCGAGATGCGCCGTGCAGCGGATGTAGCAGAGGCATTGATGACTGCAGCAGCACAGCAAATATCCACTACTGCAGAAGGACCGACCAGCATTCCAGCGGTTGTTATTGGCCCTGTCATTACTGCCCCCACCGTCGCTGCACAGACTTCAAAAGTAACTCAACACATCCAAGTCGAGGACGCCGAATCAATTCGCGACTGGTTGATGGAGCAAGTCGCAACCCAGCTTGATGTGACTGCCGACGATATTGATCCACGCCGTACATTCGAGAGCTATGCGCTCGATTCGGCCCGTGCATTGTTGATTCTGACCCGGCTGGAAGCAAAGCTGTCGCTTAAGTTATCCCCAACCCTGATCTGGAACTACCCGACCATCGAGAAGTTGGCTGAGCGTCTGTTTCAGATGTCGCAAGTACAGGAACTAGCGTGAGGCCGACCAGGCGAAGGACGGCCCGATGAATACGACCACACTTTTAAATCGCCCGATTTCATCAACGACAACAGCTGAAAATTGGTTGATGTTTCGTAAGCCACGGCCGCATGCAAGAGTACGGCTGCTGTGCTTTCACCATGCTGGTGGGGCCGCACTGGCTTATCGCAGCTGGGTGGATCGCATGCCACCCTTCATCGACGTCTGCCCCGTGCAACTGACAGGACGTGGTAATCGGTATGGTGAAGCGCCTTTCCGGTCTGTTGATATGCTGGTCGACACGCTACTCAATGCGATTAAGCCGCTGCTCGATCTGCCGGTCGCATTATTCGGCCATAGCATGGGGGCTGCATTGGCCTTTGCTACCGCAGCCAAACTGGAGCAACAGAGTCAGCAGGTTGTACATCTGTTCGCTTCCGGCCGCCGCGCGCCGCTATCGGTCTACACCACTGCATTACATCGCCTCAGCGACCCGGCTCTGGAAGCCTATCTGCGTGATCTGGGCGGCACGCCTGACATTGTCTTCTCCGACGCCGAATTGAAAGAGACCGTATTCGAGCTGTTACGTGCAGACTTGGCGCTGAATGATGGCTACACCGCAAACGCACCGCTTTCACAGATTCCCATTACCGCATTGGGTGGGTGCGACGATCGTCACGTACCGCTGCCAGCTTTGGATGCCTGGCAGGGGCTGACTCAAGCACGGTTTACAAGGCAGCTCTTTGACGGCGCACACTTTTTTGTGCGCGACAGTGAAATTGAAGTCATTCAGCACGTGGCAACCACACTGGCTGCAACGGTGGAACACTGATGACAAATCCACCGTTATCTTTAATTGATACTGAGCTGCATCTTGTCACCGTGGTGCTGGAAAGCGGTGGAAACTACAGCACAACCCTGTCAGATGAGGAAAAACAGCGCGCAAGCCGCTTCGTCCAACGCATACATGGCGAACGCTTTACTGTGGCACATGCGGCGCTTCGGTTTGTACTGGGCTTGGCATCAAATGTCTCACCTGCCGGACTGGTATTCCGCAATGAAGCCGCCGGCAAGCCTATGTTGCCTGCCTACCCGGATATTGGTTTCAACCTCTCCCACTCGGAAGACATTGCAGTAATTGCACTGGGCCGGGGCGCCGGAGTTGGTGTCGATGTAGAACACTGCCGGCGCAAATTCGATTGGCGCGGCATCGCAGAAAGCTATTTCAGCCCGGCTGAGCGCCGCCTAATAGATTCCGCCCACGATGGTGCAGCCTGTTTCTTACAGCTCTGGACAGCAAAAGAAGCCGTACTCAAAGCAATTGGCAGTGGTCTTTCGGCATTGGAATCGGTTGAGCTGACTATCGACACGCAGGGCAAACCTCGCTTGTTATCCACAACGCACCTCGTTTGGCAGCTACACACTTTCAGCGTTGCCGGTAATCACCCAGTAGCCATTGCTCACGATGGACCACCCCGCACCATTCGCCAGTGGTGCTTGCAAAACACTGCCGACACGTTTCAATTGATCGAGGAAAAGTGATGTCCAAATTGCTTGAAGAATTCATGCTGGCCAATGCCGCCTACCCAGTGCTCTATCGCCAACTTCAAACCTTGATAGACGCGGCTGCAGCAAAACCTCGGCATACGCGTACACCCGGTGAACCGCTCAGGCTGCTGTTCGTTGGTTACGCAGGTGGCGGCAATACCGGCGCAGATATTCGTGTTGCGGAGATGATCCGCCAGGTTCGCGCTGTTCTGGGTCGCGAACAAGTCCGCATCGGCCTTGTGGTGAGTGGGGACGCACTGCCGCCCGATCTGCAGGATGATATTGAACTGGAAGTGGTGCTCGATTACTTCCCAGAATTCCTGGCGCGAACCATAGACCGGTATGACGGCGTGATCGCCTGCGATGGTTCAATGTTCAAATCCAACCTTTGCTGCATGCTCTCCGCCATGATGGGTGGCGCACTGGGAATGGCCGCGGCCGCAGGCAAGCTGGCCATTGGCTATGGTGCAGAGGCTGGCCGGATGGAGCCCGACTTGAAAGCATTTATCGCCAGCCTGGGCAAGCAGCCGCTTATTCTGTGCCGTAATGTGGAATCCCGTGCTGTGCTTGAACCCATGGGTATGCGTGTTGCCGATGGTGCAGATACAGCCTGGACTTATCAAGCCGAGCCGCTAGCTGATACCCAACAACGCCTTGCCGCATTGGGTGTGGATAAGCATCCAATTCTGGTTGTATGTCCCATGAACCCATTCTGGTGGCCGGTGCGTCCCGACTTGGCGAAAGCAATGGAGATGCAGCAGACCGGTGCCCACCAGGAACTACATTTCGGCAGCATTCTCTTTCATCCAGACGATGCATCCATCCAGCAGCGTTATCACCATTATCTCGATGGCTTGGCCAGTGCTGCCAATACATGGCAAAAAGCGAATAACGGCAGTGTTGTCGTCATTGGCATGGATAAAGTAGACAGAACAGCTTGCAATGATTTGGCGAAACGCCTGGTTCTGCCAGCGTCTATCGTCGTCAGTGGTGATGTACCACCCACAGCTATCGTAGGTTTGCTACGCAGCGCCGATTTGATGATCAGCTCACGTTTTCACGCCATAGTGGCCAGTATGGAAGCGGGTGTGCCTGCAATTGGCGTCAGCATGGACGAACGGATCGCAAATCTCCTGGGGCACGACAATGCAGGTCATTGCCTATTGAAGGTCGATGCACCTGATCTTGCTGTTCAGCTGGTTGAAGCGCTGAGATTCGTCGAAACGGAGCGCAAAACAATCTCACAGCAAACACAAGCCAAGGTTGCCAGAAACCTGCTTGCCATGGCGGAAATGGGCAAGCGCTTTGCTGATGAAGTACGGCAATTTCACCCGGATATGCCCCTTCCCGTAGCCCATAGCGAATGGGATCGATATTTGCCTCCCTTAAGCATCAGACAGGCGGAACTCATCACACGTTACGGCTGACAGGCTCTAGCCCGACATTGTCTGCATAGTCACCGGGTATTCAACTGCTCGGTGCGATGTGTTGTGGGCGGATTCTCTGTAGCCATTTGAAACCACTGCGCTCCATGCTGTACAGGAAACAGGAGACATGCGAAGGATTACATCGGATGCAGCCAACCATACAACGGCTATTTACCCATTTAGCCATTGCCACCCTGACCGTTGCTTGCGCGCACAAGAACCCCAATGAGCGCGTAACAGGCAATGGCGGTAATCGCCTTCTAAGGGTCAGTTCCCATCAGGTAACGGTCGATCTAACCCAGGAAGAACGCCAAGCCCTCGCCAAGGTACAAGATCGCCATATCATATCGGCCAGCGAGCTTGATGTGGTCAATGCAAGCGTGGTAGCGCTAAGCAAGATGGGCTTTGCTCCGGTCAAAGCGGACACGGATCTTCAGCAAATCGAGGGGGAACGCAACAAGGTGGTGAGCATACGTTGGCGTATGGCTATCCGTGCCATGTTGAAAGCCAAAGGCATCCCACTAAAAGGCAAACCCGACCACGAAAGTATCCGGGCATTTGTTTCTATCCGGCCAGGCAAACCAGCCGATGTGCCTCTCGTGCGTGCACGTTTCGATATAACAGTATGGGATACCAATGGCGATTCCCGCACCACAACCATACATGATGGCGCCATCTACACCTGTTTCTTCTCACAACTGAACTACGCACTATTTGGCGAAACCCACAGTAATTCAACCCAGTCCACATGCGATTTCCCAAGCAACGAGTCTATTTCTTAACTCATTGAAATAAATAAATATTTATTGCTTAACCAAGAACTACGTAAGCGGAAAATCAGTACTACACAGCCTGATGTATAGATTCATTAACAGTGTGGACAACTAGGGTTCCAAACCAGAGGAAAAAAAGCGGTCACAAACTATGCACAGGCCCTGTTTCGTACTATCCACAAGGCTGAATTTTCACAACTTGTTGTTCCAATTTAGGAATTTCAGTTATCCACAGCATTGTGTAGCCCTTATTTATCTACTACCAAACATTACTTATTAAATTCACTGATATAAATTTCCCTCCAATCACTGTTCATCACACATCACTAAACGGCTTCGCACCAAAATCGCTACTTCTCTCTACAAACACAGAACTACCCATTTAACGCGTTGTAGAAACAGCTGCTCAACCCTAAAGAAAACGACAAATCAGCTATGGAAGTACCTATCTCATCAACAAATTAATTGCCATTGAGCAGAACAACACCATGCTCAGAAACAAGTACATGGATAATGCAGCCCCTTACAAAGCATAAAATCGCGATTTTTCATCCTTTTAGAACCTGTTTACGACCTGCCACGCACAATGCTCAGCAGAGTGAAGCACAACACAGAAGTCAGATTCGAGTAGCACATGAAGTTCTGACTGCTGCTGTGCAGTAAGACCATGAACAGGTTCAGACAAAGCAATACTTGAACGAAAACCTATGACCAACAGCAGCACCGCGACCGTAGAAAACCAAACTGAAGCCGCTTTGCTGACCAGCTATCTGGAAGCCCATAACGCGACCCTGGTCACAACTGATGGCAGTTATGCAGTGTCAGTGCATGGTGAGATTCTCGTTGGCAAACGTGTTGTGCCTTACCACCTCGTGCCAGACGAAGGTTTTCTTGGGAAAACGAGCAAATGGCGCAAATTGGATATCGGTGAGCGTTTCGCCTTACTACAAGAACGTTGGAACGAAGCAGCTAAATCCAAACTGGAAACACAACTGCAAAAGTGCGCTGAAGTTGTTGTCACTACCGCGCATGAATTCGAACTGGATCCGAGCAGCGCATTACATGCATTGGTTGCCAAATACGAACTTGCACGCTTTCGTTGCACCTTGGCGATTGATCGAATCAACGCAGCGAAAGGCAATCGTGCTGAAACACAAAGAGCAGAAAAAACGCGTAGTGCAGTAAATCTCTCGCTTTACCCAGAATCATTCACTGTCGCCCAAGGTATGAAGCGGCATTTCATCGCTGTGTTAGGACCAACCAATTCAGGTAAAACCCATGCGGCAATGGAACATTTGGCACGTGCAAAATCAGGTGCTTATCTCGCACCATTACGATTACTTGCCTTGGAAAACTACACTCGACTGCAGAATGCTGGTGTAGCAGTCAGCTTGATAACCGGTGAACAACGCAAATTGCACCCAGAAGCTACGCATGTAGCCAGTACTGTGGAAATGCTTAATCCAAACCGGGTAATTGACGTTGCAGTAATCGACGAAATTCAATTACTGGATGATCCAGACCGTGGTGCAGCTTGGACCGCAGCGGTATGCGGTGTACCAGCCAACACTGTGTATTTATTGGGTGCATTGGAAGCAAAAGAAGCGATCGAATCACTAGTAAAACGTGTTGGCGGGACTTTGGAAACTCGCGAATTACAGCGAAAGTCCCCATTGGAAATGGATAAGCAGCCACTTGGCTCGTTGAAAAACCTGAAGCCTGGCGATGTACTGATCGCTTTTTCACGTAGGGAAGTATTGAACTGGCGCGATCAAGTCATCGCAGCAGGTTTTAGCGTTTCTGCAATTTACGGCAGTCTCTCGCCAGAAGTCCGCCAAGCTCAAGCCGAGCGGTTTATCAATGGCGAAACTCAAATTGTTGTAGGCACTGACGCAATAGGCATGGGATTGAATACCCCTGCTCGTCGAGTGATCTTCACAACTTCAAACAAGTGGGATGGTTACACCGAAGGCATGATCGCTGCACCACTGGCCAAACAGATTGCAGGCCGTGCTGGGCGTTTTGGTGAACACGCAGCAGGTTATGTCGCAGGTTTGGACAGTTACACCCATAAAACCATTGCTGCATTGCTAAGGCAAAAACCAGAACCTTTGCCAGATAGCGGGTTCTTTGTTGCGCCAAATCTGGATTACCTGCAACAAATCGCTAAAGCCACCGGTGAAAACCGTCTACATGCGCTATTGGAGCTGTTTGCAAAGCACATCAACGTGCACGACGAATTCTTTCTGCCGTCGAATTTGTCCGATCAAATGGAAAAAGCACGGTGGCTTGATTCATTGCCATTAACGTTGGCAGACCGCTTTACGTTAAGCCTGTGCCCAATTTCCACCAAAATTCCGTTGTTGGAACAAGCGTTACAAGATTGGGCGAAATGTAGGGCTCATAAGCGGGCAGCCAATGTATTGCAGCTTGATGGCTATGCTGGCCGTAATGAGCTGCAATTTTACGAAGACAGTTGTAAACGCTATGCGGCTTATGCCTGGTTGGCTTATCGCATGCCGGATACTTTCCCCGATGGCGATATGGCACAAATGATGATGCAATCGACCTCAGACAAAATCGACAAACTGTTGCAAGTGCAAAACACCCGTCAACGGCAAAGCAAGCATGCAAAGCAAGTTCGACGCAAAGGCAGCAAATTTAGCCGTCGAAGTTAGCATCGGTTTAGTAAGCTGATTCAATCGGAATTTGTTTGCAATTGCGTAGCAACACTGTGAGTAGATTCCAAATCTTTCCTTTTTACCCAGCCAGGCCTGCATGAAGACGCCAAAAAGACTAGAACCGCTGATAGAAGATGGCTTAGTAGACGAAGTACTGCGTCAGCTAATGAGCGGCAAAGAGGCCAAGGTGTATGTCGTGCGTTGTGGCGATGAAATACGCTGCGCCAAGGTATACAAGGAAGCAAATCAACGAAGCTTTAAGCAAGCGTCAGCCTATACGGAAGGTCGTCGGGTCAAAAACAGTCGCCAGGCACGAGCCATTGCCAAAGGCAGCAAATATGGTCGGGAAGTACAGGAAGAAGCATGGCAAACAGCAGAGGTGGATGCGCTGTATCGGTTAGCACATGCCGGTGTACGTGTACCCGAGCCATATATCTGCTTTGAAGGCGTACTGCTGATGGAGCTGGTAACGGACGCGAGTGGCGACGTTGCTCCCCGTTTGAACGATGTTGAAATGAGCGAAGCCCTGGCGCTCGATTACCACCAGCAGCTGTTACAGCAAGTTGTGCTGATGCTATGCGCAGGTGTTGTTCATGGTGATTTGTCTGAGTACAACATCCTGGTTGATGCTGATGGGCCGGTGATTATCGATTTGCCACAAGCAGTGGATGCTGCCGGGAATAACAGCGCCGGCAAAATGTTGCAACGGGATGTGGATAACTTACGCATTTACTTCAGCCAATTTGCGCCTTCGCTGGCTAAAAGCGAGTACGGAAAAGAAATCTGGGGTTTGTATCAGGCTGGCGTTTTAACCCCGGAAGTGGTCCTGACGGGTCGAGTGAAACGAGACAACCGGCCGGTTGATGTCCGTGCAGTGCTGAACGAGGTGGAAACCGTGCGTAAAGAAGAAGAAGAGCGCCGTCGCTACCAAGCAGAGTCGAGAGACGTGTAAGGGCTTTAAGGGCTATTTACGAGGCAAAGTATTTTGTGAATGCTTGCTGGGTAAGATAGCTGCTTACCTGAGCTGCTAACAGGTCAGTATGGCTTAGGCACATTTTGCCTGTGGATAACGTGTGCATAAGCTATCCAGTACCGCCGACTTGGCTCGCAAGTAGATGTTGCGAGATTAGTCAGGGAGCTTGGGCTAAAACCTGTTTATGAACAGAAAACAGCCCGGTTACATCTGTGTAGCGAGGTTGTGAAGAGGCTCTGGCGAAGGCGGGGTGATAAATACGTGCCTGGGTAACCAGGCTTCGAAATCTGCTATTGGCATTGGTGCTGCCAGCAGGTAACCCTGGATTTCATCACATCCGGCCTCATATAGCATCTGCCACTCAATCGTTGTTTCCACACCTTCTGCCACCGTGTGCAGTTTTAACGTTTTTGCCAGCGTAATAATTGATTTGAGCAGTACTTTGCCTTGTTTGCTTCGATTGGCATTGACCACAAATGACCGATCGATTTTGAGTTCGCTTACTGGCATATCCTGTAAATAGGCCAGCGTGCAGTTACCTGTGCCAAAGTCATCAAGCGATAATTTAAAACCCAGGATATTCAACGCCTGCATGCTGTTGATAGCCAGTTTGGGATTCTGCATTACTTCGCTTTCCGTTATTTCCAACGTCAGTAAGTGTGAGTCGGCACGAGTAGTGTTCAGAAACTCAGCCATATAGGCTGGCAGATTCGGATCTGCCAGATCGGCAGCTGACAAATTCAGAGACAGATGCAGATCGATACCTTGTTCTTGCCAGCGTTTGGCCAATTTCAACGCTTCTAAAAGCATCCAGCGGGTCAACTCAACAATCAAACCGGTTTTTTCAGCAAAAGGCAGGAATTGATTGGGTGAAATCAACCCATATTCAGGGTGTTGCCAGCGTAACAATATCTCTGCACCACTGATCTTGCCGGTTTGGCTGTAAGCCTTTGGCTGTAGAAAAATGATCAGCTGCTGCTCGGTAATAGCAGTGCGTATGGCGGAGAATAAACTCAGCTGAAAAAACTGAGCTTGCTCTAAACCAGGATGATAAAGCCGAGCAGTCTGATTTCCCTGTTGCGTTGCTTCCAGTGCAATTTCTGCCTGGCGCATTAGGGCTTCCAAGTCGGTATTGTGTGGTGAATTATGCGTCCCAGCGCAGCGCAGGCGAATGTCCAAAGGCTGGCCTGCAACACAGAAGGACTTTCTTGCCAAATCGTTGGCCAGCAGGGTCAAGTCGTATTCATCAGGTTGTTCGTTGAGAAGAGCGGCAAATTGCTTATTCCCAACCCGTGCAAGCAAAACTGCTTTACCCAGTTTTTCTTTCAGGTGTTGGCCAGCTTCATAAAGTACCTGATCCCCGCTGTCGTAACCCAGGGTGCCATTGATGGTGGAGAAGTCCGTGATTTCAAACATCAACAGTGCATGGCGTTGCTGGCGATGTTTTGCCAGTATCTGATTTCCACGTAATAGAAAATGAGCACGGTTAGGTAAGTTGGTTGCTTTGTCGGTCAGCGCTTGTTGTTCACGCTTCTTCCGTGATTGGGCAGTACGGTAGGCCACTGCCAGAGCGAAAATGCAGGCTTGGGTCACCAGGGCGGTCTGTCGGCTAAGCGGCGACCTTAACCAGTCTGGAAAGAAGCCGATGGCTTGAAGATGGTTGATAACCTGTTCCAGCCAAACCGGACTGCCAGCCATGCGGGGAACAGACAGTAGCAGCAAACTGACCCAGGTCAGAATGACGGGTGACCAGCCTGCAAGATATACCCCTCCTGTGCGCCAATCCCGCCGGACCAGGCATACGATGCCAGGCAGGAAGGTCACCAGTAATGTAATCAGTGCTACCCAGTTGAAATAATTGATGATCAACGGGAATAACGCCGGCACAAAGCCAAGCAAGGTGAAAGCCAGAATCACCACACTTAATACGAATTGGCAACGGTATAGCCATGGACTGATCTGGGCCAGATTACAAAATTGTATTGAAAAGCAGAGTCCGCAGAACAGGCTGAACCCGTAGCTGGCGAGTAACAGGTTTTGACTGAATAAGGGGTAGTGCAATGCGATGCCAGTTGGGCTGATGGCATTGCCGGTCAGCATCGCCCAGAAAACAGCTACAGCAAGCGTGAAACCGCTATACCAGGCAATTGTGCTATCGCGCATGGCATAGGCAAACAGGCCGCTTACTACGCCCATGGAAAACAACAATAGAAGAAGGCCCGTGCGAAATTGGGCTTCAATCGCATCGTCGCTAAGAAAAGCGATCGGTGCTGATAGTTGTACCTGAATCTCGCTGCGTATCGGGAGATGGGCTTGGAGTTGGACCCGTGCTTCTCCTTGAGCATTGGGTACTAGCGCAATGCTGCGGGAACTTCGCCATACAACAGGTGCGGGTGATTGACCCGGCTGAGGTGAAAGGCTGGCAGCGCTGGATTGCACTATGCCTTTTAAAGTCAGCCATTGCTGGCTGTAATTACCGCTGAGCTTGACGTGCACTTCACAATGCAGCTTTGTTGTGAGGTCCCTCTCCAGCATGTAGAACTTGTCACCGTTCTTAAGACTCTTCCAATCAACTTGGCCAGGTTGGCACCGGTATTGGATTGAACCCTCTGCCGAATGGGCAAACAGAGCTAACACGGTGAATAGCAGAAGACATACGCAGCGAAGCGTAAAAACTAGGCGCATGAGATAAGTCCACAAGGGGGCTGTGTTGCGCTGGTATCCCTGGATTTTCAAGAAATCAAGAGAGAGGGTTTAAGAACCTGTTCGAAGTCTGCTACGCGTCAGCAGTACGGCGTTAAAAACAGCCTCGGAATGCGCATTTACCACACGTAAACTCCACTTCCTCGGCTGTTTTCACCTTGCCTTGCTCTAGCTCGCGAGACGTTTAACAAGCTCTAAGGTCGATATACCTTCAGAACCTGGTCAAATTCTTGTAAGCCAGTGTGAAGTCAATTGAGAGCGGTAGCAGAAGCGGCGTTTAGAAGTGGTAAGTGAGCATTCCGAGGGGGCTTTCAACGCAGTACCATTAATGCGTAAAAGTCTTTGAATAGACGCTTAACCCTGCTCTGCCATGGCTGCCAACAGTTCAGCTTGGTGTTCCGCCAATAGCGCATTGGTCAACTCGAACAAGTCGCCATCCATGACGTAATCAAGCTTGTAGAGCGTAAGGTTGATGCGATGGTCGGTGATCCGACCTTGTGGAAAGTTGTAGGTACGAATCCGTTCACTGCGGTCGCCAGAACCAACCAGGGATTTACGCATTGCCGCTTCTTTGGCGTGAGCTTCCCGTTCCTGTTTGTCTTTGATACGTGCAGCCAATACCTGCATGGCACGTGCTTTGTTCTGATGCTGGGAACGACCATCCTGGCATTCCACTACCAAGCCTGTAGGAAAATGGGTAATCCGGATTGCGGAATCCGTTTTGTTGATATGTTGCCCGCCGGCGCCGCTTGCACGGAAAGTATCGATACGGATATCCGTAGGGTTGATATTCACCTCTTCCAATTCGTCGGCTTCTGGCATGACGGCAACCGTACATGCAGAGGTATGAATCCGGCCTTGGGTCTCGGTAGCCGGTACACGTTGTACGCGATGCCCGCCGCTTTCAAACTTGAGCTTGGAATAGGCACTCTGGCCAACGATACGGGCAATGACTTCCTTAAAACCACCCAGGTCACTTTCGGAAGCTGAAACAATTTCCACCTGCCAGCGGTTACGTTCCGCAAAACGGCTATACATGCGAAACAGATCGGCTGCAAATAGTGCGGATTCATCTCCACCCGTGCCTGCACGGATTTCCAGATAGATATTGCGCTCATCGTTCGGATCACGCGGCAACAATGCTTTCTGCAACTCGGTTTCCAGCACCTCGATACGCTCGGCGCCCTCTGCTAGTTCCGCTTCGGCCAGTTCTTTCATGTCCGGGTCGGTAAGCAATTCACGCGCGGTGGCCAAATCTGCTTCGGTTTGTTGGAAGCGCTGATAGAGCTCGACTACCGGAGTCAGTTCGGCGTGCTCTCGGCTCAGCTTACGGAAGCTATCCATATCGCGGGTGGCCTCCTCGCTGGCGAGCAGATGTCCGACTTCTTCGAGCCGGTCGGCTAATTGGGCGAGTTTGTTTGCGATGCTGGGTTTCATTATTGTGCGCTACGGATGGATATTTGGAATTATGCCGCTATGTACATGCGTTGAGAGCGGCTGGACGTATAGGCAGGAGGTCAATCTCGATTCTCACCCTCCCAATAGCGTAGTGATTGTCGCTATTCTTCGTCATGCAGATGATATAGATGACGTACGGTGTCGATCAGATTGGCATGGTGCCCCGAATTGGCTTGGTTCAATGCAGCCAAAGGCGCATGTAAGAGCTTGTTGCTAAGGCTGAGCGAAAGTGACTCGAGCACTGCTGCAGGGTCTTCACCCTTGGCTAGCAGTTTGTTGGCACGCTCCAGCTCATGCCGCCGTAACCGTTCAGCCTGGTCCTTCAAAGCACGTATGGTTGGAACTAGGGCACGGTTACCCAGCCACTGCATGAATTCATCGGTACATCGCTCGATGATGGCATCGGCTTCCTCCACCGCCTGTTGTCTTTCGGCACGGCCCTGGCGTACCACTTCGGCCAAATCATCGACGGTGTAGAGATAGACGTCTGGCAGTGCCCCAACTTCCGGTTCCACATCACGAGGTACAGCCAGATCGACCATGAAGATCGGTCTGTGCTTACGGGCTTTGATGGCACGCTCGACTGCGCCGAGGCCAATGATGGGGAGTTGGCTGGCCGTGCTTGTGACGACGATATCGTACTGGGCCAGCCGGTTCGGCAGCTCGGAAAGAGCGAAAGTATCGCCACCAATTTGGGCTGCGAGTGCTTGGCCTCTTTCCAAGGTACGGTTTGCTACGGTCATGCGGCGAGGTTTACGTCCAGCAAAATGGGTGGCGCAAAGCTCGATCATTTCGCCAGCACCGATAAACAGAACGTTCAAATCAGCAATATCGGGAAAAAGGCGTTCCGCTAATTTAACGGCTGCAGCCGCTAAAGAAACGGAATTGGCACCGATAGCAGTTTGGCTGCGAACTTCCTTTGCTACCGAAAACGCTTTTTGGAATAACCCATTCAATGAAGGACCAAGTCCACCAGCATCCTGGGCTTCCCGCACAGCATCCTTGAGTTGCCCGAGTATCTGGGTCTCACCGAGTACCATGGAGTCCAGGCCCGCTGCTACACGGAATACATGCCGGGCAGCGTCGCGATCAGGTAAGCGATAAAGATAAGGTGTGATTTCTTCCGGCTGAAGCTGACGGGATTTTGCCAGCCAACTCAGTAAGGAAGTCTCGTCTTTAACGGTGGCATACAACTCAGTACGGTTGCATGTAGAAACGATGGCTGCTTCGCCAATACCATGAATAGTCACCAGTTCAGCGACGGCAGTACCTAGCTCGTGCTGCGCAAAGGCAAGCTTTTCCCGCACAGAAATCGGTGCGGTCTCATAGTTGAGGCCGAGGGTAAACAGCGCCATGCAGGGAAGCGAGCCAGAGGAAAGGGCTGAATTTTACCCCAGTGCAGGCCTGTTCAGCCAGAAAGGCTTATTCGACAAGTACTTGGCTCCCAATAAGCAAAAGCCCGACTTGGCCGGGCTTTTATTCGTTAATTGAATATTTATTTCGCGCTGATTGTGAATAAACGGGTAAGTGGAATGGTGCTGTTAGGCCCAAACCAGCGGTCGAAAATCTGCTTGGCTTCGCCCGATTGCTCCATGGCTACGATAGTTTTGTCGATAGTTTCCTGAAGGCGTTTCTCACCCTTCCGCATACCGATGCCATATACCTCCAGGGAAATAGAGATATTTGGGATCTCGAATTGGCTCTTGTTCGGCATCTTGTTATAGAGCGAAGCAAGAATCGGTTCATCGGTACTGAAGGCATCAATCTGGCCTTTATCCAGGGCAACAAAGCCTGCATCAGCTTCGGGGAATAACATCACTTTGGCTTTGGGCATTTCACGGCGGAGCTGTTTCTCAGAAGTTGAGCCATTGATGGTACCAATGGTGGCGGTGGTAAGGTCTTCAATGGCTTTGACCTTACCTTTGCGGACGATGAATTTTTGGCCGGTGACAAAATAGCCGTAGCTGAAGTCGATGATTTTTTCGCGCTCCGCGTTCTTGGTCAGCGTAGCGATGAGGATATCGACATCCTTCGATTGCAATTTAGGAATACGGTCTGCTGTTGTGATGTCCTTGATTACTACCTTTACACCCAACTGCTTGGCGATGGCGACAGCAAAGTCCACGTCATAGCCCGTGTAAGACTGTTTTTTGGTATCAAGCTGGGCAAAAGGTGGGTCGGAAGTTACACCGACGACCAGTGTGCCGCGTTTCTTAATTTCATCCAGATCATCGGCGAATGCTGAGCCGATTAAAGAAAGGCCAAGAAAGGCAGATAACAAAAAATTCAGTTTCACGGTTAATTCTCCAGGGGGTAGAGATGGGCAGTAAAACGCTGAGGGCATTATAGGCATGGGCACTATGCCCTCAGCATGATTCTTTTCACCACGAAGCCATAATGAATAAGGCCCCTACTGTTATAGGGGCCTTATGGTGTTGCCTAATTGCTACTGCCAGGCTTGCGGGCCAGTGCACGGAAACCAATATCTCGCCGGAACTGCATACTATTGAAATGGATCTGGCTGATGACATCATAAGCAAGCTTTTGTGCCTGCCTGACACTATCGCCTAATGCCGTTACGCAAAGGACTCTACCGCCACTGGTGACTATTCCGTCCCCCTCTTGTGCGGTACCAGCATGGAAAACAAAGACATCATCTGCGTGCTGTGTGGGTAGCCCGTGGATGGCGTCGCCTTTCTGAGGTGCATCCGGGTAGCCACCAGCAGCAAGTACGACGCCCAGTGCTACTCGGCGGTCCCATTCTGCTTCGGCTGTATCAAGCGTGCCATTCACTGCATGTTCCAGCAGCCCCACCAAGTCGGATTTCAACCGTGCCATGATAGGTTGTGTTTCCGGGTCACCCATGCGGCAATTGAATTCGACAACATTGACGGCCCCATCGTCTGACACCATGAGGCCTGCATACAAGAAGCCGGTGTAGGGCAGGCCATCCTTGGCCATGGCGGAGATGGTCGGCAAGATCACCTCACGCATGGCTTTGGCATGAATAGCAGGTGTTACCACTGGAGCTGGGGAATAAGCACCCATACCGCCAGTATTCGGTCCCATATCATTGTCCAGGAGACGCTTGTGGTCTTGGCTGCTGGCCAATGGCAATACGTTTTTACCGTCAACCATGACGATAAAGCTGGCTTCCTCGCCTTTTAGGAAGTCTTCAATAACTACACGGGCACCTGCGTCGCCCATTTTGTTGTCGAGCAACATGCTGTCGATCGAAGCATGCGCTTCATCCAAGGTCATTGCTACCACCACACCTTTGCCCGCAGCCAAGCCATCGGCCTTGATCACTATGGGAGCGCTGCGGTCATTCACATAGGCATGAGCTTGTGTCGCATCGGAAAAGGTCTGGTACTTTGCCGTAGGTATGTTGTGTCGTGCCATGAAGGCCTTGGCAAAATCCTTCGATGATTCAAGCTGAGCTGCAGCTTTGGTTGGTCCAAAGATTTTCAGGCCCGCATTGCGAAAAGCATCGACGATACCTGCCGCCAAGGGGGCTTCAGGGCCTACAACGGTCAGGGCGACATTTTCCTGCTTGGCAAATTCAATCAGTTTGGCAATGTCTGTGATGGGGACGTTAGTCAGTCCTACCTCACGTGCCGTACCGGGGTTGCCTGGTGCCACAAAGACTTTGCCAACACGTGGCGATTGGGCAATTTTCCAGGCCAGTGCGTGCTCACGACCACCGGAACCGATTAGGAGAATGTTCATTGCTTTACCTCGATTGGGGTGGAGGATGCGATGTAAGTAGCTTGTATCTCTTGCATCCTGCACCTCGCTGTTTCATGTGAAACCTAGCTGTACTTGGCCATACAGCTCGTACTTGGAGTCGCTATAACCAACAACGATACTGACGATACGCTAGCGTTAGTGCCGTTCCGGCTCCGTATTGGATTTTAGTGCCTGAAATGGCGAATACCGGTCACCACCATGGCAATACCATGCTCATCGGCTGCCGCGATAACTTCTTCATCGCGCATTGAACCGCCCGGTTGGATAATTGCGGAAACGCCATTTTCTGCAATCACATCCACACCATCGCGGAAGGGGAAGAAGGCATCAGAGGCACAAACTGAGCCCTTCAACGCCAACCCGGCATTCTTGGCTTTGATAGCTGCAATCTTGGTTGAGTCGACTCGGCTCATCTGACCAGCACCTACGCCAAGTGTTTGACCGTTGCCACAGAAGACGATTGCGTTCGACTTAACAAATTGGGCTACACGCCACGCAAACAGCAAGTCTTTAAGTTGCTGTGCGGTGGGTGCTTTCTTCGTCACACTTTTGAAGTCCGCTTCAGTAATGCGGTGGATATCTGGTGTCTGTACGAGCAGGCCGCCACCTACACGCTTCAAATCAAATAGATTGGCTCCTGTCTGAAGTGGAATCTCCAGTACGCGCACATTCTTTTTGGCTGCGATGATGGCTTTGGCCTCTTCACTGAACGCGGGGGCGATCAGTACTTCCAGGAACTGTCCGGTTACGGCTTCAACAGTTGGTGCATCGACTTCACGGTTGAAAGCAATGATGCCGCCGAACGCTGACGTGGTGTCCGTGGTAAAGGCTAATTTATAGGCGGTCAGGGTATCTGCTGCAATTGCTACGCCGCAAGGGTTTGCGTGCTTGACGATGACGCAGGCGGGCTCATCGAATGCTTTGACGGCTTCCCAAGCGGCATCTGAGTCAGCGATGTTGTTGTAACTGAGCTCTTTACCTTGCAGCTGACGGTAGTTCGCCAAGCTCCCAATGGCTGGAGCCAGATCTCGGTAGAACGCCGCGCTTTGGTGTGGATTTTCGCCATAGCGCATGTCCTGCACTTTTTCGAACTGTAAGTTCAGTCTTTGGGGGTAGGCCAGTTTTTCGCCTTCATCAGTCAAGCCGGTCAGGTAGTTGCTTATGGCGCCATCGTAAGCGGCAGTATGGCTGAAGGCTTTTTGTGCCAGTTTGCGGCGGGTAATTGGTCCGAGGCTGCCGTTTGCAGCCTTCATTTCCGCTATCAGGTTCTTGTAATCAGCGGCATCAGTAACGATAGCGACAAAAGCATGGTTTTTCGCGCTTGAGCGCACCATTGCCGGGCCACCGATATCGATGTTCTCAATCGCATCTGCAAAGTTGCAGCCGGGTTTGGCAATGGTGGCTTCGAATGGATAAAGATTCACGCAAACCAAATCGATGGTGCCAATATTGTGCTCTTGCATCGTGGCTACATGCTCAGGGAGGTCACGCCTGCCGAGAATACCGCCATGGATCTTGGGATGCAGCGTTTTGACCCGGCCATCCAGCATTTCAGGGAAGCCCGTGTAATCTGCTACTTCGATAACTTTCAGACCAGCATCAGCCAATAACTTGGCTGTACCGCCTGTTGAAAGGATCTCGACACCGAACCCGGCTAGAGCCTGGGCGAATTCAAGTACGCCGGTTTTGTCGGAAACACTGATTAGGGCGCGCTGGATTTTGACCATGATGGGTACTCGTATTGCTATAAGTTGGGAAACAAAATTAATGTCGGCAGCCCAGTGATTGCCGAGCAGCAAGACTGGGTACTGTGTTGGAGCCGATATACTCGGCTTCGGGTAGAGCGGCAGGAGTCTGCCCGACAGCCAACAAAAAGGACCGTGGCCAGTCTGGGAGATGGTTAACTAGGGTGACCATACCGTGTGGGAAACCAAGCATTTGCAGGCCAGATTTAGATCAGATCGTGATCTTGCATCTTCTTGCGTAAGGTATTGCGATTGATGCCCAATAACTCAGCTGCGCGGGTCTGATTGCCCTGCGCTTTATGAAGCACTACTTCCAACATCGGTTTTTCCACTTTGGCTAAGACCATGTCGTAGATCGCCTGCGGGGCTTCACCATCGAGATCACGGAAGTACTGTTCCAGTGCATCACGAACGGCAAAACAAATCTGATCGTTACTCGACATATTCTTGTTTTCCTCTTGGTACATATAAAACTCAGGCTGTCGTGGAAATCGGTTACCTGTTTATTAACTACGAGCTTCTTACTGGAACATTCGGTGGCTCCGCGCTTGCGGCATATCGAAGTACGTTCCGATGTCTACGCTACGTTTTGTTCTGCTAAAACAGGCTCGTCCTGATACACCAGGCGCTCATTGGCTTGTGCCAGTTGCTTGAAGTAGCTATCTACTGCGGCAAGTTGCTCGGCCGTACTATCGAGTTGGTACATGGTTTGGCGGAAAGTGTTCGAGCCGGCGAGACCGTTGGTGTACCAGGCGATATGCTTTCGGGCGATACGGCAACCCGAGTATTCGCCGTGAAAAGCGTAATGATCCTGTAGGTGTTCCATCAGGATCGCATGGATTTCCATGACCTTTGGTTCGGGCAGTTTTTCGCCTGTTTGCAGAAAATGGTCAATTTCGCGAAAAATCCATGGTCTGCCTTGGGCTGCGCGGCCGATCATGATGGCATCAGCACCTGTTGCATCAAGTACCTGCTTTGCTTTTTCAGGGCTGGCGATGTCGCCATTCGCGACCACAGGTATTTTTAAGCTACGTTTTACTTCGGCGATAAGTTCGTAACGCGCTGCGCCTTTGTACATATCTTCGCGTGTGCGTCCATGTAGCGCCAACGCCGCAATGCCACTATTTTCGGCAAGTTTGGCTACGCGAAGGATATTTTCCTCGCCGTTTTTGAATCCCAACCGAGTTTTGAGCGTTACAGGCACATCAACGGATTGAACGACGGCGTCCAGGATACGCGCTACTCGATCTTCATCCTGCAGCAGTGCAGAACCCGCCAGTACATTGCACACTTTCTTGGCTGGGCAACCCATATTGATATCGATGATCTGCGCCCCGGCCGCCACATTATGACGCGCAGCCTCCGCCATTTGCTGAGGGTCGTTACCGGCTATCTGTACTGCTACCGGCGCCAGCTCTCCGTCGAAATTAGCTCTCCGCCGGGTTTTTTCACTGCCGTACAACATCGCATTCGACGTGATCATCTCGCTAACCGCATGACCTGCCCCCAGCCGTTTGCACAGCATGCGAAAAGGCCGATCAGTAACACCTGCCATAGGGGCGGCGATCAGGCGGTTTCTAAGTTGATAGGGGCCGATATGCATAGGTTCCGATTCGCGAGCTGCCAAGTCCTGCAGATAGGCAATACCGTGTAACAGATCTTCACTTATGGCCAGGCATCTTTTGAAGGAAGGCGCATGACCTACAGAAAGCAAAGCCGCTGGAGAACGAAGCAGTGTCGGTGTCCAGCGGCAAGAGTCAGGCGCATTCTACCCGCAGCCACAATTTCCGCGAAGCCATTTCGCTTAATTTTTGGGCAGATCTCGATAGCCTATTGGCAATCACTGTCGTTAAAAGCAGCTAAATATAGCGAACTACCCTCACTTTTTACGTATCTGTTGCGTTTGCCATCACTTGTTGTGCTGCATCAGGGATTTCCATAAAAGCGAGATTACAATGCGGGCTTGTTAGCAACTTTGATCAATATCAGAAGTATTCTGCGACTGGTTAGAGCTGATCTGGAGGGGTTCTTTTATCTTGCTTCACCGGATGTTGAACACGATTTTGGAACAACACTAAAACAATAATTATTTGAGGGGAATCATGCATTATCGTCCTACCCTGCTCTCACTGTGCCTGGTCTTGGTGGCGAATGCTGCCCCGCTGGCGGCACCTCCTGCCACACCGATGAAACCGGTGCAGGAAAACTATTTTGGCACCACGGTCAGCGATCCATATCGTTGGTTGGAAGATATGCAGAGCAGTGAGTGGAAAAGCTGGTTGAAGCTTCAGGCGGACTACGCTGAAGGCATTCTGGCGCGAATTCCCGGGCGAACCAAGTTGCAGGCTCGTTTACAGGAGTTGGTGGATGCAGCAACCAGCGTGGCGGGAGTGGAACAGGCTGCAGGGCGTAGCTTCTATTTGAAAAGTGAGCCTGGGAAAAATGGCCGGCGGTTGTATATGCGCAATGCCCAAGGTGTGGAGAGCCTATTACTTGATCCGGATAGTCTTGGCACAGGTGGTGCGCATTATGCGATTGATTGGTATTCCCCGTCGCCAGATGGCCGCTTGATCGCTGTTGGCGTATCCCAGGGTGGGTCGGAAGACAGTGAACTCCGATTACTTGATTTGCAGACGGGTAAATGGCTGGAAGAAAAAATTGACCGGGCTGGTCTGAATCACCAACTTGGTTGGCTGCCTGATGGAAAGGCATTCTTCTATAACCGTTTACCGTCGGCCGAGGCAGATGGCCAGCGAGAGCGTTACAACAAAAGCGCAGTCTATCTGCATCGGGTTGGGAACGCGATTGAACACGATGTGACTGTACTGGGTTGGCAGGTTGACTCTGATCGAACCTTTGAGATTGCCGACATCCCTTACGTTTCGGTCGCGAAAGGCGCCAGCTATGCATTGGCCACAGTTCTACATGGCGATGCGACTGCAAAATCTTATTACATCGCACCACTAGAACAGATAAGCGGTCCCGCTACGCCTTGGCGACGCATTGTCAGCCCAGTCGACCAGGTGACGGATGTGGTGCAGCATGGGGAGAAGCTGTACCTGCTTTCCACATTGAATGCACCGCGTGGAAAAGTGCTGGAGTTGGACCCCAATCGCACCGCGGTGGCTAAGGCTAAAGTGCTGCTGCCGCAAGCAGGAGGGGTGATCCGGCATGTTCAACCGGTAGCAGATGGTTTGTATGTCAAACGCAGCGAGGGTGGCGTTGATGAGCTGCTCAAAGTGGGCTACGTGGGCAAAACCAAGGTATTGAAATTGCCTGTCAAAGGTACGTTGCGTGAATTGAGTGCAGATGTTGAATCACACAGTGCGTTGTTCAAGTTGGAAGACCTGACAACTTCCCCTCAGTACTATTCCTTTGATGGCAAGGTCCTGACCGGTACATCGTTGATGTCACCATCGACAGTGAGTTTCTCCGATGCCGTATCGGAGCGGGTAATGGTCAAGAGCCACGATGGCGTACTGGTACCGATGACTATCCTGATGCCGCGCGGCATGAAGCGTAATGGCAATAACCCGGCCATTGTATGGGGTTATGGCGCTTATGGTATGACGATGGAAGCGCGTTTCAACCCCCAGAACAAAGCCTGGTTGGAACAAGGTGGCTTGATGGCTACTTGCCATGTGCGTGGTGGTGGGGAGTATGGCGAGGCTTGGCATAGAGCGGGTTATATCCAGACCAAAGCCAATACTGCGCTCGACCTGATTGCCTGTGCCGACTACTTGGTAAAGCATGGCTATTCCTCTCCGGCCAAGCTGGCGGGTAAGGGTCGCAGTGCGGGAGGGATCACGATTGGTGGCGCGATCACGGCAAGGCCGGATCTCTTTGTGGCGGCCAATAGTGCAGTCGGTATCAGCGATATGCTACGCATGGAATTCACACCCAATGGGCCACCCAATATCGCGGAGTTTGGCACGGTAACCCGTGAGGGCGATTTCCACGCCATGCTGACCAACAGCCCCTATCACCGTATCAAGGATGGGGTCGCGTATCCGGCAATGATAGTTACCACTGGCGCGAATGATCCGCGTGTCGATGCCTGGATGCCTGCCAAGCTGGTAGCTAGGTTACAAGCAGCCAGCAGCAGTGAACAACCGGTGATTTTGAGAGTGGATTACGACGGTGGCCATGGCATGGGATCAACCAAAGCCCAGCAGGTGGCTGAAACTGCCGACGTCTGGGGTTTCTTTCTCTGGCGTATGGGAGTACCAGGATTCCAGCCGGTTAATTAAGCAGTATCGAGAAAAGAAAAACGCCACCGTTGGTGGCGTTTTTTTTGGGCGGCTGTGTCAGATCAACCAGAAAAGTACAAACAGTCCGCCAAAAAGCGCCCATTTCAACGCGTAGTACTGAAAGCGGCTGCGTGCTTTAACCCTTTTACCCCAGAGGCGGACTTCCTGAACATAGGCAAATGCCTTGTTGATACCGCCAGTACGGTCCCCTTCCTGGTTCGGTGCTGCCGCTGCAGCAATCAGGTTGCGGCTGATGAAGCGATTCATCCAACGTGCAGGAGCAAAACGCAGGGGGCGTTCGATATCACAGAACAGAATGATCCGGTTTTGATCAGTACGGTTCTCGGCGAAATGCAGGTAGGTCTCGTCGAACATCACGGCTTCACCATCCCGCCAGCTGTAGGGTTGGCCGTCTACGTCGATAAAGCAACGGTCATCGTTCGGTGTGGTCAGGCCGAGGTGGTAACGTAAGGAACCAGCAAATGGGTCCCGATGGCGTACTAGAGTGGCGCCCGGTGGCAAGGCTGCGAACATGGCCGCTTTTACACTGGGGATGTCTTTCAGCAATGCGGTGGTGACTGGGCAAAGCGAAGCGGCAGAAGGGTGCGCTTCGTCGTACCACTTCAGGTAAAAGCGTTTCCAACCCGTTTTGAAGAATGAATTGAAGCCGGCATCGTTATAGGTATCGGATGCTTTGATATCACCGGAGCCATAGAGCTTTTCGCCTTCGGCACGAATAGCCTGCCAGTTGTCCTGTAGGGTCTTGAGCTCAGTGAACTGTTCTACGGGAATGTATGGCGTGCTTGGCACCCGCGAGAACAGATACATGAAGCAGTTTATAGGCGCCATGAATGTCGAATGGTCGCTGAGCTGACGCCAAAATCCCAACCGCACTTTACCGCGCAGATGGATGTAGGCAGTTGCGCCAACAAAGGCCAGAAAAATGGCGAATTTAAGCAATAACATGGGAAATCCTTGCTTGGCGAAAGCCTCTGCCGAGCAATAGCCCGCTACGCTGGAAAAGTTGGATAGTGCGCGGTAAAGCTGCGAAGACCAGCGATGAGAGGATGCGAAGGCTGTTTACGCCAAGTTATTTCATCGGGTGGCTTGAAAACCAAGCAGCCCGACTTAATTAGGTAACGACAGTGCGCAATGATGAATCGCATTGCGGTTGTTCGCAATCTTTAGGTATGAGTGGTGCGCAGGTATGTGTAGTTCACGATGGGTGCTGGATGTCCCTGTGTGATAATCCAAGAACCTGTTCAAAGTCTTGCGAGCGATATTGTTTTCAAGGTCGTATCGCTCTCGCACACCTGACTCTACCTCAACCTAACTCCCCTCGCTGCAACTGCTGGCAATGCTTATGCCCTGGCTCGAACGCTGTCGTCAATGCATTCAATAACGCTTTGGCGGCTTCGCTGTTATCTCTGCCAAAGTTGCATACATAGACGTCCAACGTAACGGCAGTACGCTCTGGCCAGGTGTGAATGGCCAAGTGGCTTTCAGCCAGCAGCACTACGCCGGTTATGCCGCCTGGGCCATCTGGATGGGAAGGAAAACAATGCCAGCGCTCGCCCACTGTCTGTAGACCGGCTTTGGCAACCTCGTTTTGGCACAACCCCGCTAACGCTGCCTCGTCGACCAGCAGCGTATGGTTGGCACAGTCGTATAGGTCTGCGGTGAGATGCAACCCATTCATGTTTTTCCCCCTGGTTTGCCCAGCAACCAGCGTGCTGCGTAAACACCCCAGTAGTTCGCTTCCTCGGCTAATGAAAAACCGGAAAGGTCACTGTGCGCCAGTATTACTCGCTTACTGGGTTTGCGTAGTACTGGCAACGCATTTCCACTCATTAACGCAGGTGTCGGGCGGACCATCGCATGCCCCCAACGCCAAACGTCGAGTTGCAGGCACTCGCGGGCAATTTCAGGGTGAACGCGACCCAGGTCGGCCAGAATCTGTCGCCCCCAGAATTCACGTGGTTGTTGCTGTAAAGCCGAGCGGGCAGTCGCTGGGCGGTATTCCGATAGCGGCCGATAATAGCTGATGACGGTTGCGTGCGTATTCAGGCTGATATTCTGATGGCGGGCATGGACATAACCCAGTCCTTGGGCTTGGTAAAGCACGTTATCCCAACTCAGTGGCGCATGTTGCCCGCTAGGCTCGCTGGGTTGTTGCGGCAGCGTGAGGTTGGCCACGATCCACGGGGCATAGCTGATCTGGCTGATTGCGCCGCGCCAATCAGTAGGTAGCTCTGGCCAGATGTGCGGTAAGAAGCCCAATTGCCCTGCCCAGACTAATCTATCCGCCAGATAGCGCACGCTGCGTTGTTCCTGTGGAAGGTAGGCATCCACAGCCAGTCCATTCGCCAGCTCTTCAATATGCCATACCAGAGCACCGGTTTGTAGATGTGGACCAAGCTGCTGCGCCATCCGCTGAGTTATCCACGCATTACCTTCCGGCCAGGTCAGCACTTCATCGGGCTCGGCATTGGCGGCTTCTCCGTGTCGGCCGGCGAAATAGTGCAAACCTGCCCAAGCAGAAGTCTGGGTATAGTCTGTGCCGAAGTCATCGCGGCAACCATAGTTCACCCACCAATGAAGGCTTGGGGCGGTATAGGCGTTGGCTAACAGCCAGTCACGCATGCTGATGCGGGCTTCGTCAGTCGGGATGGTGCAGCCACGTGCGCTAGGTATGGTGAAGCGACGGGCACCATTTATGCCCCGTTCGGCTTTCAAGCCAGATACTTGGGCGATGAAACGTTGCTGTTGGGTTTGCTCTGCGGTGGAAACACCAAATTGGGGTAGCAACCCCTCCTGCCAGCGGCCATTGATATACAGTCGCTCCTGTGGGCTGTTACACAGGTAGCGTTCTTCGTATTCGGGTTTCGGTGCTGCTGGGTCGCCACGCAGTGCACCCAACTCGGCGAGTAGCAAACGTATTTCGGTAGCATCCTCGCCTGGAATAGGCAGGTAGTGTGCTCCCCATGGATAGGCCGACACCCTGTTTCGGCCGGAGCGGGCATTGCCGCCGGCTTCATCTTCCAGCTCCAATAC
This sequence comes from Chitinimonas violaceus, assembly GCF_052601015.1. NCBI lineage: Bacteria > Pseudomonadati > Pseudomonadota > Betaproteobacteria > Neisseriales > Chitinibacteraceae > Chitinimonas > Chitinimonas violaceus. Next base: position 65,223 of record NZ_JBQXDJ010000009.1, read on the forward strand.
AGTGAAGTTTTCTTCGCCGTGCCGCTGCAACCACCAGCCGCAACTAAGACCCGCCATACCCGCGCCGACAACAAGCGCACCGACACAGCGGGTTTCTGTGGCGGCAGGTAGTGGCTTTCGGTCTCGCAGATGATGGCCAAGCTTCAAGTTGGGGCCGAGTAACTGGCCCGGAGGAATGGGGTCGGCTGGCTGTTGCTTGCAAGCCAAGAGCCCCAGACTGCCGGCTGCGGCGAGGAAAGTACGCCGTTTCAACGTTGTACCCGCTTCCATTCCTGCTCGAACGTCCGTACCAACACTTGGTTGTTCAAGCGATTGATATCCGTTGGTACTCTCGCCATATCGGCGGGGAAATCGAATAGATGGCTTACTGTGGTGGGGGTCAGAAAACGTAAGCCCGCAGGCAGCGTGGTGGGCGGTGTATAAGGTTCGCGTCCGACCAGTACATAGCCCCACTCGCCAAAGCTGGGTACCAACGTGTGATAGGGCTGAGTGTGTAGTCCCACGCTTTCTACGGTGTTGACCACAGTCCAATAAGATTGGCGTGCGTAAAGTGGTGATGTGGTCTGGATGACAGCGCGGCCACGAACGTTGAGGCTACGCTCCAGCAGGCGGTAGAAGGTATTGGTGTAGAGCTTGCCAACGGCGTAATTGCTGGGGTCTGGGAAATCAACCACCACGAAATCGAAGCGCTCTTCCGTTTCCTGCAACCATTTGAACGCATCGGTGGTGACAATGCGCAGCCGTTTGGAGTTCAGTGCATCCCCATTCAGCTTGCGCAGGGCTGGATGGGTCTGGAACAGCTGCGGCATGGCTGGATCGAGTTCAACCAGGGTGATTTGCTGGACTTGCGGGTACTTGAGAATCTCGCGTACCGCCATGCCATCGCCACCACCCAGTACCAGCACACGGCGCGCCCAGGGCATGGCGGCAAGGCCGGGGTGAACCAGTGCTTCGTGGTAACGGTATTCATCGCGCGAGGAAAACTGCAGGTTGTTGTTCAGAAACAGTCGCCAGTCGTCTTTCCATCGGGTGAGGACAATACGTTGGTAAGGAGTGCTTTCGGTCAGCACGATATGGTCTTCGTACAAGGCGTTTTCTGCGATGCTGCTCAGCCGCTCTGCACCGGCAAAGCCGCCAGCCAGAAGTAACAACACGATGCCACCTTGCGCCCAGAGCAGCTTGCGTTGGTTGAGTTTGGTACGGAACAGCCACAATGTCCACAAGGCAACGCCAGCATTCAAGAGGCCGAACAGCAAGGCTGTACGCACCATGCCCAATTTAGGCGCTAGCCACAGTGGAAATAACAGTGACACCGCGAGTGCGCCAAGGTAATCCACACTAAGTACCTGACTCACCAATTCCTTGAATTGCAGTTTGGGTTCCAAAAGCCGCATGACCAGCGGAATCTCCAAGCCGACCATGGTGCCGATGATGAATACCAGCAGATAGAGCACCAGAAGGAACGGGCCGCTGATCCAGGCAAACGCCCAGAACAGCATGGCGGCTGAAAATCCGCCGATCAAACCGACAGCCAGTTCCACACGGATAAAAGTGGCAGCCAGATTATTGTGTACATGGCGCGATAACCATGAGCCTACTCCCATGGCAAACAGATAGACGCCAATGACTGTGGAGAACTGGGTGACCGAATCACCGATCAGATAGCTTGAGAGGGCCGCAGCAACCAACTCGTAAGCAAGGCCACAGGCAGCAACAACAAAAACCGAAAATAGAAGAATATGGGGCATGTAGGCGATACAAGCAGGAGAACGCCGCAGGCCTGCCTGCAGTCGATACGCGCCGAAGGATGATTGACCTTGAACGTGCCTAATGGATTGCAGAGGCGACGACAAGTGCGATACCAAGGCACATGGCAGCGACGACCGTAGCCAGGGCTTGGTTGCGTTCCTCGATGATGTTCTTCCAAAGGTCGTAAGGGGTCAGTTTGTCGAGGATGATGAAACTCACCCAGAAAACGATTACTCCTAGCAGGGAGTAGACCAACGAGGCCACGAGAAAATCGAGTTTGAGCATTTCCATATTTTTCAGACTCCGCATTGGATTAAGCTATTTGTGATAGATACGGCCGCTACCGGTGCTCACACCACTGTTACTACTGCTACGGCCTTCCCGTTCCCCGCCATCGGCAAACAAAGAGTGGCCGCGAAATTGGCTCCAGCTGAACAGTAGAGAGGCAAGCACGCAGCTGACTATATAGGTCTTGAACATCATTCGCCTCTTGGATGGTCGCTGTCAGCCCAGCGTTTGACTTCGAAGTTGCGGGACCGTAGCCAGCAGAAAAGAGGAATGACCAGAATAAAGATCAGCAATATCCAGAAATTGGACCAGACAGGTACGTCCTGTACCAACTGCACGCGATTAACCAAGGACTGTGGCTGAGGGTCCGCTTCTATCTCCATTTCCAGTAGATACTCGCCACCGGGCACATCGTTTAGCAAGGCTTCGTCTCCGTTGCTGCCTTCAGACCAGCTGCCATCACTGTCCACGCCATGGTAGTAGCTGACCTCCCGGCCAAGCCGAATAGTTTCACCTGTTTTCGTGTTGGTGAGTGCAAGGTCGGCATAGAACCAACGATTGTCCAGGTTGCTGGATTGACGAATGACCAAGTTACTATTTCCTGCTGGTATCTGGAAAGGCTGGCTGGTGTAAGTCGCCTTGTTAGTGTCATTGGTTGCGGTATTGATGGCGAACTCATCCTGCCAGATGATTTTGCTGCGCGCGGCCATTGCAAAACCCATCTGCAATACGATGGCGATAATCACGAATACGGCCATCGCCATGTAATACAGGCGGTTATCACCATAAGGTGACGGTTGGTTGGGTGCTATGCCGTTGAGTTCTGGCAATGGCTTGGAAGGTTTGAATGCAGTACTGATCTCGTCGGGCTGGATATATTCGGCAAAAGTCCAGGTTAGTTCGGATTCATTCTGTTCAGCGGAAAGCAGATAAGGTGGCGCGATAAAGTCACACACTTCGACTTTGTCATCTACCTTCACCTTCCAGTTGAATTCGCCCACCACCTGCAGGGTTTCAGCTTCGTAGCCTTGGAAGCGGTTATAGGTGCGCCGCATGTATGTCAAATGTGCATTGTCCCTGCCAATTTCGGGCTGGCGGGTGACTGGGCGGGCGAAGTTCCAGTGACCATCGCTACACGTGAGCCAGGCATAGCCGGCCTCATCGCTGTGCAGCAGATACTCATCCCAGGGATAGTTGATGTTTTCGACGCGCGTACTGCGCCGCAGAAAACCTAGTACCGCGTAAGTCTTGCCACGCAACTTGCCGGTAGCGCCGATGGGTATCAGCGGGGCTTCAAGTGCTGCACGGGCCTTACTAAGAATCTTCAGCTCAGGGCTGTCTGGGTCGATGACTGCACCGCAGTGATGGCAACCCACAGCATGTATTTCGCCATTGCGTGCAGTAAGTGGTGCGCCGCAGCTGGTGCACTTGAAGTTGCGAGCGGCAACCCGCTTTGGTTTAACAAGTTCATTGGGCGCTGCCTTGTCGAGCAGATCAGCCAGCTCCAGCGCTTCCCCAATGTAGGCTCTGGGGGGTGTCTCGCTGTAATCAAGGCTGGCAAAGCCCTTTTCCGAACGCAGGTCTACTGAGGGCGCTATGTAACCAGGCTTGGCCTGAAATGGCAGCTCACCCTCGATAGCCACACATTCCGCTTTTTCGATATTGGTGACGGTAAAAGCTTGACCATCCAGTTTTGCCTGCATCCCCACTTTGAAGTCATCGACTGGGGGGAGTGTGGTCTTTAGTGCCTGCTCAAAGGTGACGTAACAAAGCCCGGAGCCTTCCGAAAGCCACCCAAGCCGCCCATCGTCGAATCGGGCATACCACTCATTCCAGAAGCCGTCGGCATAGCGAAGCTGCAAGCGGCCAATCAATTCGAACCTGACATTGCCATAGCGACCTCGCCAGCGCATTTTGAATGGGCTGCGGTCCTCGGCCAGCACGGCCATCTTGCCCAGGTTATCCAGGTCCACATCACGCCGTATCAGTGTACTGCGGCAATGGCCACATACCGCCATCACAGAAGCGGCGGAATGGAATTCAACCTGGGCACCACAAGAAGGGCAAGGAGCGGCGTACATGACGATAGAATATCAATAATTCATGGCAGACTATCACAAGCAGTTGGAGAGGCAAGCCAACTCATATACAACGTATCGTGCAGCATTCCACGCAGGTGGTATCGGGCTTTTCGATGCCCTTCGGTGAAGAATCCTGAGGAAGTATAGAGAGCGTTGGCCGCAACGTTGGCGGCAAAGCACTCTAGTTCGATACGGTTCACGAAGGGATGCGCTCGTACCCAATCCATGGCGGTTTGTAAAAGTCGGCGACCTACCCCTTGTCCACGCAGACTAGCTGCAACATGCAGATCGAGTGTGACGATATGTCGATTTGCCTCGAGCTGCCCGCCTCGAAGCTTACAGCTACCCACAATGTGTTCACCGGCATAGGCCAGTATCCAATAGCTATTGTTCTCTGCGGCACTGGTGGTTAATTGTTTGGCCACGACCACCCCATCAGGGCATTCGGTCTCGGTTAGTGGAATCCAGGCATTGGGCTCGGTGAAAACGGAAAAGAAAAACGCCGATAAATTATCGGCGTCTTCCGGTGTGGCAGGGCGAAATTGGATTTCACCCATGGTTCAACCGAGTTTGCGTTTCAGGATTTCGTTGACCTGGGCAGGGTTGGCCTTACCTTTGCTGGCTTTCATGCATTGGCCGACGAGTGCATTGAAGGCTTTCTCCTTGCCCGACTTGTACTCATCCACCATGGCCTGGTTGGCGGCCAGTACACCGTCGATGATAGCTTCGACTGCGCCGGCATCGCTTTCCTGCTTGAGGCCATCGCGCTCGATAATGGTATCGGCGGCATCGCCCGATTCCCACATCTTTTTCAGCACATCCTTGGCAGTCTTGTTGTTGATGGTGCTGTCCATCACCCGCTTGATGAGTTGGGCAAGAGCTTCGGCCGAAACCGGGGTCTCGCTGATGACCTTTTCTTCACGGTTGAGCGTGGCGGCGACTTCACCGGTAATCCAGTTGCTTGCCAGCTTCGCATCGGCACCAGCTGCAACAGTGGCTTCGAAGTAGGCGGCCAGATCTTTGCCGGCAGTCAGCGTTACCGAGTCGTATACCGACAAACCGTATTGCGACTGAAAACGTGCCTGCATGGCTTTTGGCAGTTCCGGCAGTTCGGACTTGATGCGTTCGATCCAGTCCTCGCCAATGACGAGTGGTGGCAGATCAGGGTCGGGGAAATATCGATAGTCGTGCGCGTCTTCCTTGCTGCGCATCATGCGGGTTTCGCCAGTCTCTGGGTCGAACAATACGGTGGCCTGTTGAATTTTCTTACCGTCTTCAATCTGCTCGATTTGCCACTGGATTTCGTACTTGATCGCCTGCTCTATGAACTTGAAACTGTTCAGGTTCTTGATTTCGCGTCGGGTACCGAATTCCTTCTGGCCTTTTGGCCGTACCGACACGTTGACGTCGCAGCGGAAGGAACCCTCCTGCATATTGCCGTCGCAGATACCGATCCAGGTGACGATGCTGTGCAATGCCTTGGCATAAGCCACGGCTTCTGCGGCTGAACGCATTTCGGGTTCGGACACGATCTCCAGTAACGGCGTCCCTGCCCGGTTCAGGTCGATGCCACTCATACCGTGGAAATCTTCATGAACCGACTTACCGGCGTCTTCTTCCAAATGGGCCCGCGTGAGGTTGACGCGTTTTTCCTCGTCGCCCACACGTATGGTTATGGCACCCCCTTCAACCACAGGCAGTTCGAACTGGCTGATCTGGTAGCCCTTGGGTAAATCCGGGTAGAAGTAATTCTTACGGGCGAATACCGACTTGCGGTTGATCTTGCTGCCGATGGCCAGCCCGAACTGGATGGCTTTCTCCACCGCAGCCTTGTTCATTACTGGCAGCGCACCAGGCAGTGCGATATCGACTACTGCTGTCTGAGTATTGGGTTCTGCGCCAAATGCTGTGCTGGCGGACGAGAAGATTTTCGATTGGGTTGAGAGCTGGGTATGCACTTCCAGCCCGATGACAACTTCCCATTGCATTGTGTCTGTCCTTTTTAAAAGCGGTTGAACCGTGGTGTTTCAACCGCTTTTACAGTGTCGGTGCTTTTGTATGCCAGTCGGTAACCTGCTGGAACTGGTGGGCTGCGTTCAGCAGTTTCGCCTCGGCAAAGTAATTGCCAATCAGCTGCAGGCCAACCGGCCGGCCATTGCTGCCAAAACCGATGGGGTGCGCCAATGCAGGCAAGCCCGCGAGGTTGACGCCCAAGGTGTAGATATCGGCCAGATAATTGGCGACTGGGTCGTTGCTCTTCTCGCCGATATTCCAGGCAACGGTGGGGGCAGCTGGCGCGGCAATCACGTCGCACTGGCCAAAGCCCTTGAGGAAATCCTCGGTCAGCAGGCGGCGCACCTTCTGTGCCTTCAGGTAGTAGGCATCGTAATAGCCATGGCTTAGCACATAGGTGCCAGTCAGTATGCGGCGTTTGGTTTCCCAACCGAATCCTTCTGCGCGTGAACGCTCGTACATATCGTTCAGGTCGCTGTATTCGGCAGCGCGGTGGCCATAGCGTACGCCATCGAACCGACTCAGGTTGCTTGAAGCTTCGGCTGGGGCGATGACGTAATAGGACGGAATAGCCAACTCGGTTCGCGGCAGGCTGATCTCGACGATTTCTGCGCCAAGCTTTTTGTACTCAGCAATTGCAGCTTCGATGCTGGCAGCAACATCACCAGCCAAGCCAGCGCCAAAATATTCCTTGGGCAGGCCGATGCGCAGTCCTTTTAGCGGCTGGTTCAAGTCGCGTGTGTAATCTTCCTTTGCCAGTTCCAGACTGGTCGAGTCGCGTACATCGTGGCCAGCCATGACGTTGAGCAATAATGCGCAGTCTTCAGCGGTCTGAGCTATGGGGCCGCCCTGGTCCAGGCTGGAGGCATAAGCCACCATGCCGTAACGGCTGACTATGCCGTAGGTAGGCTTGAGGCCCGTTACACCACAGAAGGCGGCCGGTTGGCGAATAGAGCCGCCTGTATCGGTTGCAGTAGCGGCGGGAGTAAGACGTGCAGCCACGGCAGCAGCGGAGCCACCCGAGCTGCCACCAGGTACAGCGTTCAGGTCCCAAGGGTTTTTCACCGGGCCAAAGGCTGAGTTCTCGTTACTCGAGCCCATGGCGAATTCGTCCATATTGGTGCGGCCCAGGGTAACGAGGCCAGCAGCACTGCATTGGGCGATGACATGGGCATCGTAAGGCGAGACGAAATTCTCAAGTATCTTCGAGCCACAGGTGGTCTTCCAGCCTTCAGCACAGAAAATGTCTTTATGTGCGATGGGGACGCCAGTCAACGGGCCGGCCTGGCCTTTGGCGCGTGCATCATCGGCCGCTTTGGCCATTGCCAGTGTCTTGCTGCGGTCGATGGTGAGGAAGGCATTCAATGCACCATTGGCGGCTGTAATCTTGCCCAGGTAATCGGTGGCCAGCTCGGTGGCAGAGGTCTTGCCTGTTGCGAGCAAATCGGCAGCTTGTTTCAGGGTATGAGTCATGGCTTTTCTACGTATTCCATCCCACGTTCGACCAAGTCGATCAGGATGTGGATAACCTTGATATGGATTTCCTGGATGCGGTCGGCATAGCCAAAATGCGGCACGGTGATTTCCACGTCGCCTTGGCCTTTCAGCTGGCCACCATCTTTGCCCAGCAACAGAATGACCTGCATGCCACGGGCACGCGCAGCTTCTACGCCGCGCAGAATGTTCTTTGAATTACCACTGGTGCTGATCCCGACAAATACGTCACCTGCCTGCCCTACGCCTTCGATAAAACGGGAGAAGACAAACTCGAAACCATAATCATTGCCGACGCAACTGAGGTGCGAGGGGTCGGATACGGCAATGGCACCCATGGCAGGGCGGTTATCGCGGTAGCGGCCGGTCAGCTCTTCGGCAAAATGCATGGCATCGCAATGCGAACCACCGTTGCCGGCCGAAATCACCTTGCGGCCTGCTTTGAACGCGGCGACTAGAGTGTCGGCCGCTTTTTCCACCGAGCTAATGAACTCGGCATCATTCAATACCCGCTCGAGCAGCGCATGACTCTCGCGTAGCGTCGCCTGAATATGCGCGGCGCGGCTCATTCGATTACCTTCGGGACCAGGTAGAGGCCGTTTTCCACTGCCGGCGCGATGGCTTGGAACTTGTCGCGGATATTCGGCGCTGTTGCTTCATCGTCGCGCAGACGCAACGCCACATCGCGGGCGTGGCTCATCGGCTCGACGCCCTCTGTGTCGATCGCTTGCAGTTTTTCGATCAGGCCAAGGATGCCATTCAGCTGGCGGCCCACTTCGGTGACTTCCTCGTCGGATACCCGCAGGCGGGCCAAACGGGCAATGCGGCGCACATCGGCGTCGTTGAGGGACATGAATAACCCTTCCAAAACTTAATTCTAACGAGCTAGTCTGAGCAGGTCGCTTTCAAGGTCGGATTACTTGGAAGCGTGTATACCGGACGGACTGGTGGAGACAGATTTTTAATACGCGGAGTCTTATTCCGTTTCAGTGCTTTAGGGTAACATACCGCGTTTATTGCGCCCAAGCCTTGGGGAAACGCGCGACTGGCTTGCCAGGAACGCAAGGCGTTGACTCCCAAGGTAAAACTAGAAAACCCATGCATGACGGCGCATCTCCGAATAACTGGCGGCCGTAGGGGTACGCACCACACCCCTGGTTACGCGGCTGCGTCAATCAAAATACAGGACAAGGTTTACCAATGATCGGATCTCTGAGCGGCTATTTTTCCAACGACCTGGCCATCGACCTGGGCACAGCCAATACGCTGATTTTTGTGTCAGGTAAGGGTATTGTGCTCGATGAGCCTTCTGTTGTTGCCATTCAGCAGGAAGGCGGCCCCTCCGCCAAGAAGACCATTCTTGCCGTAGGCGCGGAAGCGAAAAAGATGCTTGGCCGTACACCGGGCAGCATTACCGCCATCCGCCCGATGAAGGATGGTGTGATTGCCGACTTCACAATCACCGAGCAGATGCTCAAGCAGTTCATCAAGAAGGTAAATCCTTCCCGCCTGTTCTCCCCTTCCCCGCGTATCGTCATCTGTGTGCCTTGCGGTTCTACCCAGGTGGAGCGCCGTGCTATCAAGGAGTCAGCCTTGGGCGCGGGTGCGCGCAAGGTCGAACTGATCGAAGAACCTATGGCCGCAGCGATTGGTGCTGGTTTGCCGGTTGAGGAAGCTACGGGCTCCATGGTGGTCGACATCGGTGGCGGTACGACAGAAGTGGGTGTGATTTCGCTTGGCGGTATCGTTTATGCCAACAGTGTGCGTGTGGGCGGTGATAAGTTCGACGAAGCCATCATCAATTACATCCGTCGTAACTACGGCATGTTGATTGGGGAGACAACTGCCGAGGAAATCAAGAAGCGCATCGGTTCCGCCTTTCCGGGCGCTGAAGTGCGCGAGATGGAAGTGAAGGGGCGTAATCTGGCCGAGGGTATTCCACGTTCGTTCACGATTTCCTCGAACGAAATCCTCGAAGCGTTGACAGAACCTTTGAACCAGATCGTCTCGGCCGTAAAACAGGCGCTGGAGCAAACCCCGCCTGAACTGGGTGCGGACATTGCCGACAAAGGCATGGTGCTGACTGGTGGTGGTGCGCTGTTGCGTGATCTGGACCGCCTCTTGATGGAAGAAACCGGTCTGCCGGTGATTGTGGCTGATGACCCCCTCACCTGTGTGGTGCGTGGTTCAGGCCGGGCGCTGGAGAAAATGGACAAAGTCGGTTCCATCTTCACAAACGATTGATCTCACTGTGTGAGACTTGGGGGGTGAGGCATGAGGCGGTACAGCGCTTCACCCTCACCCCTTATGCCTTGCGCCGCATACTGCCGCCGCCATGCAATCTACGATCCAGCCAGCCTTCTTTAAGCAAGGCCCCAAGCCATTCAGTCGTTTGCTGATTTACGCCAGCCTTTCGCTGGCATTGTTGTTGGTCGATGTCCGATGGCAAATTCTGCAACCTGCTCGTGAGGTAGTCTCCGTCGCGCTCTATCCGCTGCAATGGCTGGCGACTGCGCCGGTATCGGTTGCGCATCAGGTCAGTAATTACTTCGTTACCCAGACGGCGCTGCAGCAGGAGAATCGGCGTCTGCAGGATGAGCGTTTATTGGCAAATGCCCAGCTGCTTCGCATGCAGGCGTTGCAGCAGGAGAATATCCAGCTGCGCCAATTATTGATTACCCGCGACATGCAAGGTGGGCGCGGTGTGTTGGCCGAGGTGCTCTACAACGATCGGGACCCGTACACTGCCAAGCTGGTGGTGGACCGTGGTGAGCAAGATCAGGTCAAGGCAGGCCAGGTGGTGATCGACCCCTTGGGTGTAGTTGGCCAGATCACCCGGGTTCAGCCGTTGACAGCCGAAATCACCCTGATAACCCACAAGAATCAGCCAGTACCAGTGCAGGTGGTGCGTAATGGCCTTCGGGCAGTCGTGTATGGCTCAGGTCCCGAAAACCCGTTGGAAGTCCGCTTCATGCCGGTAAATGGTGATATCCGTAATGACGACCTGCTGGTGACGTCCGGGATTGATGGCACCTACCCGGCTGGCTTGCCAGTGGCAAAGGTGACGCGGGTGGACCGTAACGCGGGTTCTGCATTTGCCCGTATCAGCTGCGAGCCTGCGGCAGACGTCGACAAGCATCGGTTCATGTTGATCTTGAATGAGACCCGGTCCCGACCAGCAAGACCAGAGCCGGTTACCACGCCAGCCAAGAAAAGAAAGGCGGACTGATGCCTGTCTCGCGTCAATTGCTCAAGCCGGTATCGCTGGGCTTTATCTTGTTCACCATCGTCGTGGCGTTGACCACGGCGCTGATTCCCTGGGGGCCGACCGTACGGGCTATCTTGCCTGATGCGGTCGCCCTGGTGCTGTTTTACTGGTGTATGTATCAATCCCGCCGGGTTGGCATCGGGTGGGCGTTCTGGCTGGGTATCGTGTTGGATATCGCAGACGGTAATGTATTCGGCCAGCATGGCATTGCTTACTGCCTGACCGCCTGGTTTGTATTGGCCCGACATCGGCAGCTGGGCATGTTTCCGCTTTGGCAGCAGGCGCTGTATATCGGTCCGCTGCTGTTTGCCAATCAGCTGATCATGCTGGTGGTGCGGATGCTGACCGGTAGTGCATTCCCTGGCTGGTTCATTTTTATTGGGGCGTTGACCGGTGCAGTTTGCTGGCCTTTGCTGAGTCAGTTGCTGCAGATGCAGCAGCGCACTGAGAAGCGGGCCGAAATCCAGTCATGAGCCGTCGCACCATTCTTCGAGACCACCATGGCGAACGCTATAGTTTTCAGCTGCGTTTGCTGGTGGCGATCACCCTTGTCCTGATCGGCTTCGGGCTCCTTCTGAGCCGTTTTGTTTTTCTACAGGTACTGCAATACGACAAGTACCACACGCTGGCGGAGTCCAACCGGATTTCCTTGGTGCCGATTCCGCCTTCGCGCGGCATTATTTCGGACCGCAATGGCGTTGTGCTTGCCCACAACTTTTCCGCTTACACATTGGAAATCACCCCTTCCAAGTTAGATGGGGGTTTGAATGATGTTGTGGATGCCCTCGCGAATTTGGTGGAAATCACCCCCAAAGACCGACGCCGTTTCAAGCGCTTGTTGGATGAAAGCAAGGATTTCGAATCGCTGCCGATCAAGACCCGGCTGACAGATGAAGAAGTTGCGCGCTTTGCCGCCAACGCCTATCGGTTTCCGGGGGTGGAAATCAAGGCGCGGTTGTTCCGCCAATATCCGATGGGCGAGTCTGCATCACACTTGGTTGGGTATATCGGCCGGATCAATGATCAAGACCTGAAGACACTGGCTGAGCAGGAGCGTACCGGTGAATACAAAGGTACCGACCATATGGGCAAGTTCGGTCTCGAACAGAGCTACGAGTCGGAACTGCATGGCAAGACGGGTTATGAGCAGGTGGAGGTTGATTCAGGCAGCCGGGCGATTCGCAGCCTGCATCGCAGTCCACCGGTCGCCGGAGATAACCTGATCCTGACGGTTGATATCAAACTGCAGCAGATAATCGAACAGGCTTTTGGTGATCATAAAGGCGCGCTGGTGGCAATTGAGCCGACAACGGGCGGCATCCTGGCCATGGTGTCACGCCCAGGGTTCGATCCCAATTTGTTTGTGGATGGCATCGATCCGCTATCGTGGCGCGAATTGAATGAATCGGCTTCGAGGCCGCTGAATAATCGGGCCATTCAGGGAACCTATCCACCGGGCTCGACCTTCAAGCCCTTCATGGCATTGGCTGCGTTGGAGACCGGCAAACGGCGGCCGTCTGATGCGTTTCTCGACCCTGGTTTTTTCACGCTGGGTAACCACCGTTGGCGCGATGACAAGGTAGGCGGCCACGGATATGTGGACTTGGTGAAGTCCATCATTGTCAGTTGCGACACCTATTACTACCGGTTGGCCAATGACATGGGTATCGATCTGATCTCTGGCTTTATGGGGCCGCTGGGTTTCGGCCATAAGACCGGGGTGGATCTACCCAACGAGAAAGATGGCATCCTGCCTTCGCAGGAATGGAAGCGGCGTTACTTCAAGCGCAAGGAACAAAAGCGTTGGTTGGCTGGCGATACTGTTTCCATCGGTATCGGTCAGGGCTACAACAGCTACACCATCATGCAGCTGGCGCAAGCCACTGCCACATTGGTGAACGATGGTGTGCAGTATCGCCCTCACCTGGTTCGTTTCATCGAAAACAGCGTCAATGGAGAGCGGCGTGAGGTTGAGCCGCAGCCGCGTCAACGCTTGCCCTATAAGACCGACAACATCGAAGTGGTCAAGCGTGCCATGGTGGATACCAACCGGGCGGGTACAGGTGCTCCCGCCTTTAGTGGAGCACAATATACATCGGGTGGTAAGACTGGTACGGCACAGGTTTATAACCTCAAGGGCGGAAAATATAACGCCCATAGCATTCGGGCCGATCTGCGAGACCATGCCTTGTTTATTGCCTTTGCCCCCGCCGATAAGCCCAAGATCGCGTTGGCGATGATTGTGGAAAATGGCGGTTTTGGGGGGAAAGCTGCGGCGCCGATTGCGCGGACAGCATTCGATTATTACCTGCAGGGTAAGCGCCCGGCACAAGCTGCAACCAAACTTGAATCAAGCCCGGGCGAAGAGGTTGAGTCCAGCACAGATTCGGCAACCGGTTTTCCTATCGCGAGACATCGTCATGTGGATTAAGCGTCTTGCTCAACGCATTGTGCAGCCTATCGATCCGTGGCTGATGTTGTTTTCGTTGATGTTGATCAGCGTCAGCCTTGCGACGATTTATTCGGCTTCAAATGAGAGCGTTGCCAAAGTCACCAGCAAATTGGTTTCGGTAGGGGTTGCGTTGCTTGCAATGTGGCTGGTCGCAAACCTGAAGCCCCAGAAGCTGATGTCTCTCGCGCCACCTATCTATATATTCGGTCTGGTGCTGTTGGTCGGGGTAGCGGTTTTTGGCGATATCACCAACGGTGCACGTCGTTGGTTGGATATTGGTGTGGCGCGCATACAGCCGTCTGAGCTGATGAAGCTGGCGGTGCCAATGATGCTGGCCTGGTACTTCGAGCGGCATGAGACGAATCTGCGCTTCAAGCACTTTGGTGTGGCGGCGTTGTTGATAGCAGTCCCTATGGCGCTGGTGCTTAAGCAGCCGGATCTTGGTACCGCTTTATTGATAGCGGCGGCGGGCTTTTATGTCTTGTTCTTCGCGGGGCTATCCTGGCGGGTAATGGCAGGCATGCTGGTTACTTTTCTATGCAGCGTCCCTGTGATCTGGTCGCATATGCATGAATACCAGCGCCAGCGGGTGATGACCTTGCTCGACCCGATGACTGACCCGCTTGGAAAGGGCTACCACACCATCCAGGGCATGATTGCGATTGGCTCGGGCGGTGTGTTGGGCAAGGGATGGTTGAGCGGTACCCAGACGCATCTCGACTTCATTCCGGAGCGGACTACCGACTTTATCTTCGCGGTCTACAGCGAAGAGTTTGGCATGCTGGGCAATATCGTTTTATTGATCTTGTTTCTGTGTGTCATTGGCCGGGGTCTGATCATTGCCAACAATGCATCCAGCGTGTTTGGGCGCTTGTTGGCGGGGGCGTTGACGTTGTCCTTCTTTACCTATGCCATGGTGAATATGGGCATGGTGTCGGGCATTCTTCCCGTCGTGGGGGTGCCTTTACCGTTGGTCAGTTATGGGGGGACAGCGATGCTGTCCATTCTGATCGGTTTCGGTATGCTGATGGCCATTCAGCGTGACCGAAAGTTGATGAAGAATTGAGTACTTACCGTTATTTATTGTTATTGCTGCTGGTCCTGCTGGCAGGTTGCGCCAGCCGGCTACCGCCCGGTAGTGTGCCGGCAGGTACGGGTTCCAGGCCAGCAAATACGCATAATCTGCCACCAGCCAAACCTGAACAGATTCCCAAGGAATTCGGTGGGTATTACAAGGATGATGGCCCGATTCTGGCGGTGCCTTACGATCTGGACCTGCTGGCTGAACCGACGGTCCAGGCGGAACCGTTGCACCGGTATGCTAACCGCCCCTATAAAGTGCTGGGCAAGACCTATACGCCTTTGCTGGGTTTTGGCAACTTCAGCCAGGAGGGAGGTGCGTCCTGGTATGGCAGGAAATTCCATGGGAAGCGTACTTCCAGTGGCGAGCCCTACGATATGTTCCAGCTCACCGCAGCCCACCCGGTTCTTCCCATCCCCAGTTATGCCCGCGTTACCAATCTCGTAAACGGCAAATCAGTTGTGGTTCGTATCAATGATCGTGGTCCTTTCCACAAGGGACGGGTAATTGATCTTTCCTACGCAGCGGCATATCGGATTGGTTACCACAATTCGGGTAATGCGAAAGTACGGGTACAAAGCCTGCAACCTGGGGAGCCGAGCGAACCACCCGTGCCGGAACAGGTGATGGTCAGTACGGTCGAGGCAGAGGCTGGTAAGCCGAGTGAAGTGTTCCCTAGCAGTGTGGAGACATTGGCTATTCAACCACCCGGTGAGGCAGCAGTGGAGCAAAACGGTTTCCAACGCTGGGTACAGCTTGGCGCATTCGGCAGCCAAACCGCTGCAGAAAGTTTCCGCAGCAAGGTTGTCGATACACTGAGCTGGTTGGAAAAGGAGCCGGTACTGGAGCAAGGCAACGGCGTATGGCGGGTGAGAGTCGGGCCTTATCCGGATAAAGGTGAAGCTCAGGCGATGGTCGACCGTATCGCCCAGCAAGCCGATTTCCGCCCGGTGGTGGTGAGGTAGACCACTGGCTAAGGCGTTTACGCACGATAACGCCAAAGAGTTTTTTAGAATCTGTTTACGATCTGTAGCGAGCAGCACATGAGCCCTGATCACGGCTGCGCAGCAAGATCTTAAGCAGGTTCTAACTGCCCATCGGCATGACACTGATACTCGGCGCGCTAAATTCCGTTTTTAGTTGCTCGCCCAGCGCGTGGGCATCTGCCTCGGTTGCGAGTTGCTCGATGCTGACTCTGTAGCGGTTTCCGGCCAGCGGTCGAATCTTGGCAGCAAAGCCTGCGTCCTGTAGCGTGTCGTACCAATCCAGTGCTTCATCCTGATTGGCGACATTGGCGATGACCAACCGCCATTTGCCTTCAGCGCTGGCCAATCCCTTTCCCTGTTGTGGTTCGGTCTGTGGTTGCCATTCATTTTGCAGTTTGACGGCATCTACTTTGGCAACGGGTAGTGAAGGCTTGCCCTTAGGCGCGATAAAAAAATCCAAAGGTTGGTCGAGTGTGTGTACCGCAGACTCCCCGTCGCGCCGCACACTGGTACTGCCTTCGAGCAGGCAGATAACATCTTTTTCCGCATCAGCTTTACCCCAGATATCGGTACCGCGAATACCCGCCGTGATGGTGGCTATGCGAACATCCACTTCCCGTTTGCGTGGCTTGCCCAAAAGGCCGGTGGTAAAACGGAAAGCGCCTTTGAGTACATTCAATACGCCGGTAAAGGGTGTGGTACGGCCATCGGATAGATTCAGGTTATCCATCCGGAATACGGCTTCCTCGCCGAGCTTCACCTGGCTGCCTTCAGGCAGCTTGAGCAATACGCGTGCACCACGGCCGGTATGGATGATGTCTTCGCTTTGCAACGTCATGCCCGGGAGTAACGGCTTTTTTTGGCCATCACGTTCGAGCCATGCGGGCATATTGACTGCGCTGACCGAGGTTGGCGTTGCCAGAGCAGAAAGGCTAAGCAGACCAGCAAGCACAGCACTCAACAAGCGAGAAGGCATGGACAGTTCCTGAAGCAGTGCGAGTAAGATCGCTCGGTTATAATCGACGCTTTATTTTTTCGGCCGCCACGGACACCGCCGGCGGCAAGTGCTTCAGGATAGCTCACATGCAAGAACACTACCGCCCGTCCGAGGTTGAAGCGGCTGCCCAGCAACACTGGCAGGCGCGCGATGCTTACCGAGTTGTCGAAGACAAGAACAAGCCCAAGTTCTACGCATGTTCCATGTTGCCCTACCCTTCGGGCAAGTTGCACATGGGCCATGTACGTAACTACACCATCAACGACATGTTGGCCCGCCATCTGCGCATGAAGGGTTTCAATGTGCTGATGCCGATGGGCTGGGATGCTTTCGGCTTGCCGGCAGAGAATGCCGCGATTGCCTATGGTAAGCCACCTGCTGCATGGACCTACGCCAATATCGACGATATGAAGTCGCAGATGCAGCCTTTGGGTTTGGCGTTCGACTGGTCGCGCGAAGTCGCCACCTGTGACCCGGCGTATTACAAGTGGAATCAATGGTTGTTCCTCAAGATGCTGGAAAAAGGCATTGCCTACAAGAAGACCCAGGTAGTGAATTGGGACCCGATCGACCAGACCGTGTTGGCCAATGAACAAGTGGTAGATGGGCGTGGTTGGCGTTCCGGTGCGATTGTCGAGAAGCGTGAGATCCCTGGTTACTACTTCGGCATCACCCAGTACGCAGAGGAATTGCTGGCAGATATCGATAAGCTCGATGGATGGCCCGATCAGGTGCGTGCCATGCAACGTAACTGGATCGGCAAGTCCGAAGGTGTTCGCTTCGCTTTCGGTCACGACGTCAAAGACGCTGAGGGCAAGTTGATTGGCGATGGCCAGATGTGGGTCTTCACTACCCGTGCGGACACCATCATGGGGGTTACTTTCTGCGCCGTTGCGGCCGAACACCCTTTGGCGACCCGTGCTGCAGAACTGAAGCCCGAGTTGGTCGACTTCATCGAAGAATGTAAGAAGGGTGGCGTTTCGGAAGCTGAAATTGCTACGCAGGAAAAGAAAGGTAAGTCGACCGGCCTGTTCGTCACACATCCGTTAACCGGGGCGCAGGTCGAGGTCTGGATCGGCAACTATGTGTTGATGAGTTACGGTGACGGTGCGGTGATGGGCGTGCCTGCACACGATGAGCGCGATTTCGCCTTTGCCAATCAGTACGGTATAGCCATCAAGCAAGTGGTTGCCGTGGAAGGTGAGTCCTTCGATAGCAAGGCATGGGCTGAGTGGTATAGCGACAAGACTCGTGGCGTTACTGTCAATTCAGGCAAGTACGACGGTTTGGCCTGTAAGGCTGCTGTCGATGCAGTGGCGGGCGACTTGGTTGCCAAACAGATTGGTGAGAAGAAGACTACATGGCGTCTGCGTGATTGGGGTATCTCGCGCCAACGTTACTGGGGTACGCCTATCCCCATTATTCATTGCGAATGCTGTGGCGATGTAACGGTACCGTATGAAGATCTGCCGGTGGTGTTACCCACCGATTGTGTGCCGGATGGATCAGGCAACCCGCTTAAGCACCGGGCCGATTTCCTGAATGTGGACTGCCCGAAGTGTGGCAAACCTGCGCAGCGTGAAACAGACACGATGGATACCTTCGTGGATTCCAGCTGGTATTTCATGCGGTATACCTGCCCGGATGCCAACACCATGGTGGACGAACGCCATGATTACTGGATGACTGGCGGCATGGACCAGTACATCGGTGGTATTGAGCATGCTGTGTTGCATCTCTTGTATGCCCGTTTCTGGACCAAGGCGATGCGTGATCTTGGTCTTGTCAAAATCGACGAGCCATTCAAGGCGTTGTTTACCCAGGGTATGTTGTTGAACGAGTCGTTCTACCGTAAGGACCCGGCTGATCCTTCCGGCCAGAAGAAGATTTGGTTCTACCCGAACGAAGTCGAAGTCCAGCACGACGACAAGGGCCGACCAATTGCTGCCAACCTGAAGGCAGATGGTCAACCAGTTGAGATGGGTGGCATCGAGAAGATGTCCAAGTCCAAGAACAACGTTGTGGAGCCAAAGGACATCATCGCCCGCTTTGGTGCGGATACTGCCAGACTGTTCACTATGTTCGCGGGACCACCTGAGCAAAGTGCTGCCTGGAGTGATACCGGCGTCGAGGGGGCTTACCGTTATCTGCGTAGGCTCTGGGCATTTGGCCATAAGCAGGCCGAAGTTATCCGCACAGCTGGTGAGATTGGCGAATTGGATAAGGACGCCAAAGTGCTGCGGTTCGAGATGCATAGCACGCTTAAACAAATCAATACTGATTACGAACGCTTGCAGTACAACACTGTCGTATCAGGTTGTATGAAGCTTCTGAATGCATTGGAAGGCTTCAAAGGCAACGCGCCGGCCGTAGTGCGCGAAGGTTTGGGTATCCTGTTGCGTGCGCTTTACCCGGTCAGTCCGCACATCGCCCATGTGCTGTGGAATGAATGCGGGTATGCGGGTGAGATTATCGATTGTGCATGGCCAGTACCAGCCGAAGATGCTCTGAAACAGGACGAGATCACACTGGTGGTTCAGGTAAACGGTAAGCTGCGTGGTGAAATCGCAGTGCCTGCAGCAGCTGACCGTGCAGCGATCGAAGCTTTTGCATTGGCCAATGTTAATGTGCAGAAGTTTCTTGAAGGCCAGACCCCGAAGAAGGTGATCGTGGTTCCTGGTAGATTGGTGAATCTGGTGGTGTGATGGTTGTTTGGCGAAGAGCTTGCTGTAGGTTTTTCGCCAGTTGTGTAGCAGTGGTTGCCGACTCTTGATCATATTTAATTCATTGAGCTGATTTATTAATGCGTCCTCACCTGCTTTTACTCGGCCTTGTCTGTTTTCTGTCCGCCTGCGGTTTCCATTTGCGAGGGCTGGACGAAAGCCGGCCGCTGCCCTTTGCCACTTTGTATGTGCAAGCACCGGTAACCGGGGTGGGAGAGGTATTGCAACGGCAGCTGTCATTGCGGCCGGATCTGCAGCTTGTTCCGGCGACCAGTGCCGAGGCGGTGTTGACGGTGATGGATGAGTCGATACAAAAGCAGATTCTGACGGTGAACACCTCCGGCCGGGTGGTGGAATACCAGTTGGTCTATCGGGCGAATTTCAAGCTTGAACAAGGTGGCAGTGAATGGATCAAGCCAACTGAGCTGATATTGCGGCGTGATTATTCGTTTGATGAAAGTAATCTGTTAGGTAAGGCGGCCGAGGAAAAGGCACTGTTGCGGGATATGCATATCGATGCCGTGCAGCAGATTATCCGCCGTTTGGCTGCCCTTAAACCTCAACCGGCACCTGCCACATTGATACCGGGTAAGTAAATGCAACTGCGCCCTAGCGAACTTAGCGCACATCTGGCCAAGGGCCGTTTACTGCCTATTTATGTAGTGCATGGCGAAGAAGCGCTGGTTGTTTTGGAAGCGACCCAGGCCATACGTGATGCTGCATACCAGCAAGGTTATGGCGAGCGGCAGGTACTGACCGTTGAACCCGGTTTCAAATGGATGGAGCTGACAGCTTCGGGTCAGGCGATTTCTCTGTTTTCTGAGCAGAAGCTGATTGAGCTGCGTGTGCCCAACGGCAAACCCGGTGTAGAAGGCGGCGAGGCATTACAGGTTTACGCGACCAGTGCGCCAGCCGATAACGTATTGCTGCTGCAACTTCCCAAACTGGAGAAACCGCAGCTCTCGAGCAAGTGGTTTCAGGCATTGGAGGAAGTTGGCGCTACGGTTGCATGCCCGACGATAAGCCGTAATGAGTTGCCGCTTTGGATTGCTGAGCGGCTGGCCCGTCAGCAGCAACGCTTGAGCGCCGAGGCGATGGACTACCTGGTTGCCAGAGTGGAGGGTAATCTGCTGGCTGCCAAACAGGAAATCGACAAGCTGGCGTTGTTGCATCCTGCTGGAGAATTGAGCCTCGACGATTTGCAGGCGGTGGTGGCCGATGTAGCCCGTTACGATGTCTGGGGTTTGGGCGAAGCATTGGTAGCGGGTGATGCTTCCAGGCTGTCGCGAATGCTCGATGGCTTGAAAGGCGAAGGTGAAGCGCCAACACTGGTTTTATGGGCGATGGCGGACGAGGTGCGGGCGCTGCTCAAGGTAGGGGTGGGTCGCTCCCAGGGTGGTAATTTGCAGCAGTTGTACCGTGAAAATCGCGTCTGGGGCGATAAGCAGAAGCGCTATCCAGCAGCAATCGATAGACTCAAGGCAAGCCAGTTGAAGGCCGCCTTGGCGCACGCAGCGGAAGTCGACAGAATCGCAAAGGGCGTGGGTACTGGAGATGTTTGGGAGGAGCTGCTAAAGCTGGGTATGCGCTTGATGCCGAAGTGACGGTGGTGGGCTGAATTTATGTACCTCAGCACATGTTTTGGGACGTGTGCTGCGGTACACAATTTCGGGTAGGCCACTATGAAAGAGCATATCCTCATCAACGTTACCCCACAGGAGACTCGTGTGGCGGTGACTGAAGAAGGCGTAGTACAGGAGATTCATATCGAACGTACCGCCCAGCGCGGTATTGTGGGGAATGTTTACTTAGGGACGGTTAAGCGTGTATTGCCCGGCATGCAGTCGGCGTTTATCGAGATAGGCCTCGAACGCGCTGCGTTCCTGCATATCGCTGATGTGATCGAGCAGCGTCAGCACCCGACAGAGCCTCAGCGGATAGAGCGCTTGATGTACGAAGGCCAAAGCGTGATGGTGCAGGTGATCAAAGACCCGATCGGCACCAAGGGCGCCCGCCTTTCCACGCAGATCAGCATTGCCGGCCGTTTTCTTGTCTTCCTACCGCAAGAACATCATATCGGCGTCAGCCAGCGCATCGAGCATGGTGAGGGGCGTGAGCATCTGCGTGAGCGCCTGACCAAGATGTTGCCTGCCGGTGACCAGCATGGTGGTTACATTATCCGAACTTCCGCAGAGCATGCCAGTGAAGAGGAGTTGCGTGCGGACGTTGAATATCTGAGCCTGATCTGGGCGGACCTCAAGCAAAAATCCAAGACCTTGCCACCCAAGTCGGTGTTGTATCAGGACTTGAACCTGGCAATGCGGGTGTTGCGCGACATTGTGCGCGATGAGACGCAGAAGGTGGTGGTCGATTCACGTGAAACTTATGTGAAGATGACAGAGTTCGCCGAGGCATTCGTGACGAATGTCGCTCCCCGCCTCGAACACTATCTTGGCGAGCGGCCAGTGTTTGAAATGCATGGTGTAGAGGCCGAGATCGAACGCGCTTTGGCCCGCAGGGTGAACCTGAAGTTTGGCGGTTATCTGATCATTGACCAGACCGAGGCGATGACGACGATTGATGTGAATACCGGTGGTTTTGTTGGCACACGCTCGTTTGACGACACTATCTTCAAAACCAATCTGGAAGCCACACAAGTCATTGCTCGCCAACTGCGCCTGCGTAATTTGGGCGGGATTATCATCGTCGACTTCATCGACATGGATAACCACGAGCACCGTGATCAGGTCCTGCATGAACTGCACAAAGCGATGGGTAAAGACCGCACCAAGGTGACGGTGTCCGGTTTCACCAGCCTGGGATTGGTGGAGATTACCCGAAAGCGTACGCGTGAAAGCCTTGCGCATGTGCTGTGCGAGCCCTGCCCGGTGTGCCAGGGTCGTGGCGAGATCAAGACTGCACAGACTGTGTGCTACGACATCCTGCGGGAGATTCTGCGGGAGGCACGCCAGTTCAATGCCAGGGAATACCGTATTTTGGCCAGCCAGACGGTGATCGATATGTTCCTCGATGAGGAAAGCGCCAATCTTGCAATGCTGGCCGACTTTATCGGCAAGCAGATTTCCTTGCAGGTGGAGAGTGCTTATTCCCAAGAACAGTATGATGTGATCCTGGTTTAGCGGCTCTTAAGAGCATTTCAATGATCTTACTGCGCAGCTGTGATCAGGGTTCATGTGCTGCTCGAAAGCCTCATGTACAAAAGTACATTCCGGTTTCTGCGCTGCGCTTCACCCTGCTGACAGCTGCTCGCTTACAGATCGTGAGTTGGTTCCAAGGATGGCTAGAAACGGCTTCATTGAGTTTTGTTGGCTACACCTTGAAGCGGCGGCGCGAAGTGTTGTACGCATCGCGTAGTTTCAAATACTTCACACTGGCGGGTTCCAGGCTCTTGACCCTGTCCAGATACTGCTGCGCGACTTCCATGTATTCCTGGTGCCATCCATTACGGCTTACGTAGGCCAGCATGGCGTTCACGGCGTTCAGCATCACCTGTACATTGGCAGGCATCTCCTCGACGGCCTCAATGAATTTCTGCACAGCCCCCTGGATATCGCCCGATTGCGCCATGCGCACAGCATCGTTGTTGATGCCGACAATGGCGCGTGCAGTCTCTTCTATCATCTCCTGGCCCAGGTCTGCCCGGTCGACTGCTTCATAGAGCGTCGACACCTTTTCGAGTATTGCAGGGTCTTCGTGATGGTTGCGCAGCACTTTCTTGACGATTTCACCACCCGCGGCATCTTCATCAAGCCGGTAGCAGGCTTCAGCGAGTTCCAGAGCAAAGTGGTCGGGTAAGTCGTTGGCCACGCTGGCAAACTGTTCCTTGGCTTTATTCAACAGCTGCTGGGCCCGGTGCTCGTTCCCCTGCTTGATCGCAACCTGGGTTTCCATGACGGTTGCCAACATATCTGCCTTGGGGTCGTAGCGGAATTCGCGTCGCACATCGGCCGCTACTTTGGCGGCCTCATTGATCTCTTCATTCCCCAAGTGTGCTTTAGCCAGGGCTGAATAGTCGGCAGCGTCACGCCAGAAAGAGTACTTGGCTACTGTGATGGTCTTTTGAAATGATTGGACCGCCGTGGCGTAGTCGCCATTGCGCATGGCAACCTCGCCCAGTTTTTTCTGCCGGCTGACATTGGCGCCAGACATATCGACCGCCCGCTGTAACATCTGCTGCGCTTCAACTAGCTCATGCTCGGCTTGGTGAATTTTGGCCAGCCAATCGTAGGCTTCCATGATGCGATTGTTCTCTGCAAGTAACGCCTCAAACAGCTGTTTGGCTGTTACGTAGTCCTTCAGGTGGAACAGGGATTTTGCGAGCCCCATCTTTGCCCAGGGTATTTCCCGGGCATCAAGCACGAGTTGGTAGGTTTCGCGCGCCATGGCATAGTCGCCAATGGTGAATGCGATACGACCCTTGAGTTTGAGGAAGTCGAGCAGGAACGGATCTTTGTTGTTAATGCGCTCGTTACAGTCGGCCAACGCTTTGAAGTAGTCCTCGTTCATCATGGCGGCATCGAGGTCTTCAAAAGCTGACTTCTTGCTGTAGACCCGATCAAGCCGCTGTTTCAATTCCTCGCCGGTAAAGGGTTTAAGCAGATAGGCATCCGGCGCGAGCTCAGCAGCGGAAATCACCATGCGTGACCGGCGCTCCCCGGTGACGATCATGAATACTGCCGATGGCCGGAGCAGATTTCGCAGCTTCAGCTCTTCCAGCAAATGCATCCCGTCGTAGCCATTGCCCAGGTCGAAATCACACAGGATCACGTCGTGATTACCACGCTTGATGATACCGATGGCTTCCATGGCGCGATGCGCGTATTCGATTTTGGTTACACCGAAGGTCGACAAGGTGGCGTTCATGGCTGAACGCATTTCCTGCACGGCATCGATGACGAGAAAGCGCTTGTTGGCGTAGTCAATATCGATGGGTCTGCTGGCATAGGCTTGCTGGATGGCTTCTGCCGTGTCTTCATCATCACCGCTGGCACGCGCGGCGCGGGCAGAAAATAGCGGTGAATTGGCCTGGTCCATGACTCCACTCTCCTCAACAACAATTTGTATATTTTGGTTTGCGGTTACATTGGGCCGGATGATCTGGGTGGTGGCCAACCACGACGACTAGGTTCTTAGTACAAAGCACTATAGCCGTTCAGCTTCCCCCGACGGAGTCATCGAACGGCCTATGAAACCCGATAAAGCGTACGAGATAAGACCCGTAACGTGATCAAACCTTGCAGCAATACCTTATGCGGTCAGATCGGGTATCAGTTAACCAGTGTAAGCTTGGCATACTCCAATGCAAGCCACTTCAGGCCTGCGGCGCCAAAGTTCACCTGCACATTGGCGTTCTTGCCTGTGCCGTCGTAGTCCACAACTACTCCTTGGCCGAATTTGGCATGCTCAACCGTGCATCCAACGCGCAGACCATGCTCGGGTGTAGCTTTTTCGGGTTTGCGTGTAGGCATGGCGGATGGCGCATAGCCGCGGTTGAGCCACTTGAGCAGGTCTTCGGGAATCTCGCTCAGAAAGCGAGAGGCAATTGAGAATCGGGTCTGGCCATGCAGCATGCGGCTTTGCGCCAGGCTCAGGTAAAGCTTGCGACGGGCTCGTGTGATAGCGACGTAAGCAAGCCGGCGTTCTTCTTCCAAGCCTTCCGGGCTCGCCAGACTGTTGTCGTGCGGGAATAAGCCCTCTTCGATGCCAGACAGAAAGACCGCGTGGAACTCCAGCCCTTTGGATGCATGTACGCTCATCAGTTGCAAGGCATCCTGCC
This sequence comes from Chitinimonas violaceus, assembly GCF_052601015.1. NCBI lineage: Bacteria > Pseudomonadati > Pseudomonadota > Betaproteobacteria > Neisseriales > Chitinibacteraceae > Chitinimonas > Chitinimonas violaceus. The sequence goes on from NZ_JBQXDJ010000009.1 coordinate 90,152, forward strand.
CGGGAGCGGCCTCGTGGTCGCCAGCCTCCAGCGAAGCATGGGCCAGAAAGGCGTTTATATCGTTTTCGTTCTCTTGTACAAAAACCGCGGCGGCCGAAATCAGCTGGTCCAGGTTTTCCAGCCGTTCCTGGCCTTCCTTCTCATTGCGGTAAAACTCGATCAAGCTGCTTTGTTCGATAGCAAGCTGTACCAATTCCGGCAGGTTCAGGCCTTCCTGTTGGGCACGCATGCCTTCGATTAACTGAACAAACTTGGCAACGGCTGCTGCACTGCGGCCTGCTCCGCCAGAGCATGCTGCTTGCCAGATACTGGTGCCGGTAACCCGAGCAGTTTCGCTGAGGACTTCCAAGGTACGGTTGCCGATACCTCGCGCCGGGAAGTTGATTACTCGTAGCAATGCATTGTCATCGCCTGGGTTGGCGACAAGGCGCAGATAAGCGAGCGCATGTTTGATTTCCTGCCGCTCAAAAAAGCGCAGACCCCCGTAGACGCGGTAGGGCAGTCCTGCCTGGAACAGTGCATGTTCCAGTACACGTGACTGTGCATTCGAACGATACAGCACTGCCATATCACCAAGAGAGGTACCGTCCCGATGCAGCTGGCGTGCTTCCTCCACAATAAATTGGGCTTCTTCGAAATCAGTCGCTGCTTCGAATACCCGAATCGGGTCACCCGCGGATTCCGACGTCCATAGGTTTTTACCCAGCCGGCCACGGTTGTAGGCAATCAACGCATTGGCAGCTTCAAGAATATTGCCGTGGGAACGGTAGTTCTGTTCCAGTTTGATCACGGTCTTAACCGAAAAATCGCGCTGGAAGTCCGCCATATTGCCAACATTGGCGCCACGGAATGCGTAGATGGATTGATCGTCATCGCCGACTGCGAAAACAGCGGCTGGTTCGCCTGCAGCATCGCTATTGGTCAACTTACCCAGCAAGCGGTCCAATGCGTCAGTATTGCCTGCCAGCAGCTTCAACCAGCGGTATTGCAGCCGGTTTGTATCCTGGAATTCGTCAACGAGGATGTAGCGGAACCGTGCGTTGTAATGGCTGCGCAGTGCGGTGTTGTCGCGTAACAGCTCATAACAGCGCAGCAGTAGTTCCGCAAAATCGACCACGCCTTCTCTGCGGCATTGGCGCTCGTATTCTTCGTAAAGCTGCTTCATCTGCTGGGAATGGGTATCCCATGCTTCCACTTCGCTTGGCCGCCGCCCCTCTTCCTTGTTTGCGTTGATGTAGTACATCAACTCGCGTGGCGGGTACTTTTCGTCATCAATATTCAGCGCTTTCAGGAGCCGCTTGATGGCGGAAAGCTGGTCCGCCGTATCCATGATCTGAAAGGCTTCAGGCAGGCCGGCATCACGCCAGTGCATGCGCAGCATGCGGTTACACAAGCCATGGAAAGTGCCAATCCATAAGGAGCGCGCATTAACGGGCAGCTGCGCCGATACCCGTGTCAGCATCTCCTTGGCGGCTTTATTGGTGAAGGTGACAGCCAGAATGCCGTGCTGGCTTGCTTGCCCTGTGGATAACAGCCAGGCAATGCGGGTAGTCAGCACGCGTGTTTTGCCTGAGCCCGCCCCGGCCAATATCAGTGCCGGCGAAGCTGGCAAAGTGACGGCAGCAAGTTGTTCGGGGTTCAGACCATTAAGCAAAGAGGACGACATGATGATTTTCCAGCGACGGGATGCATAGTTTACCGGAGCTTGTTATCCCGACGGTTAGCACTGCTAAAGGGAGCGAATGAACGGTGGTTCTTATCGATAACCGTTGCCTGGATGTAGTGCTCCGATAGTGGTTTGCACACGCAGTAAGTTATGCGCAGATGTAATCCACCAAGCCGAGATACAGGGCGAGCGTGGGTTGCTCGGGTATAATCGTGGCCTCCTCCTCCTATTTATCCGCCGATGTAGGCGGTGCGACATGAACGTTTTTTACGAAGAAAGCGGCGACTTCAAGGTTGCTGCCATCATGAGCGAAACCGATGCCACCCTGCAGGTTGAGGATGCGCGCGGTAAACGCAGTAAGATCAAGGCGCAGGATGTACGGCTGCGTTTCGACAAAATCGCCCTGGCTGATTTTATTCCGCAAGCCATTGCTCAAGCTGATGAGCTTGACCTGGATTTCCTATGGGAAGTTGCAGGCGGGGAAGAGTTCGGCTTTACCGACCTGGCCGTGGAGTATTTCAGCCCAAAGCCCAGTGCGCTTGAGCTGGCCGCCATGTGTGTACGGCTGCATGGCAACCCCATGTATTTCTACCGTAAGGGCCGTGGCCGCTACAAAGCAGCGCCGGAAGATAACCTGCGTGCCGCCAAGGCGGGCCAGGAAAAGAAAGCCAGAGAAGCCGCGCTGATGGCCGAGTGGCAGGCTGAGTTGTTGGCAGGCAAGCTGCCCGATGCGTTGCGTACGCATGTGAAGACCTTACTGCACCGGCCGGACAAGAACACAATTGAATGGAAAGCCTTGGCAGCGGCGGCGGAAGCAGTTCAGAAATCACCGTTGCGGTTGATGGAAAGTTGCGGGGCGATTCCTGATGTTGAAGCTTGGTTGTTGGACGGCTTCTTGACGGAATATTTCCCTAAGGGAATCGGCTTTCCCGAGATCGACCTGCCCGTAGCGCCAGACGATTTACCGGTGGCTGGCGTGCGTGCATTCTCGATTGACGATGCAGCGACAACTGAAATTGACGATGCAATCTCGGTAACCCAGTTGCCCGATGGCAATACCCGTGTCGGTATCCATATTGCTGCGCCAAGTCTGGGTGTGGTTGCGGGTTCCACCATGGAAAGCGTGGTATTGGCCCGGTTGAGTACTGTCTACTTTCCGGGCGACAAGATCACCATGCTGCCCGATGCCGTGGTCGACAGCTTTACTCTGGCCGAAGGGAAGGATTGCCCAGCGGTGAGCCTGTATGTCACCGTGACACCCGAGTTTGGGATTGTATCGGCAGAAAGCCGACTGGATAGGGTGCACATTGCAGCCAATCTTCGCCATCATGATCTGGACCCGGTCTTCAACGAAGAGACCGTCACCCTGCCCGATGGTGGCCCGGATTACCCTTGGAAGAGCGAGCTGCTCTATTTGTACCGATTTGCCATTGCCTTGGAGAAAGCCCGCGGCAAGCACGATCCGAATCGTGTTGAACGCCCCGACTACAGCTTTGCTATCGACAAAGACGACCAGGGTGAGAAGCGTATACGCATTTACCCGCGCAAGCGTGGCAGCCCTATGGACAAGCTGGTGGCTGAGCTGATGATTCTGTGCAACAGCACCTGGGGTAAGCAGCTCGCTGATGCGCGTATCCCGGCAATTTACCGTGCCCAGGCCATGGGCCGGGTGAAGATGACAACGCAGCCTTTGCCACATGCAGGCTTGGGCGTGGCGCAATACAGCTGGGCATCATCGCCATTGCGGCGCGCTGCGGACTTTATCAACCAGCAGCAGCTGGTGGCTATGTTGCGTGGTGAATCGCCACGGTATACGCCGCGCGATCCCATGTTGTTTGCCGCTTTGCGTGATTTCGACCAGACCTATAACGCTTACGCAGAATTCCAAGGCCGCATGGAACGTTATTGGTGCCTGCGTTGGTTGGCGCAGGAAGGTATCAACGATATTGGTGCCACGGTGATCAAGGAAAATCTGGTTCGTTTCGACGGCTTGCCATTGATGCTGAAGATTGCCGGCTTGCCGGATCTGGCCCGGGGCACCCCAGTCAAGCTGCAGTTGATACGCACTGATTACCTTGATTTGGCGCTTGAATGTCGCCTCCTGGAGGCGGGTGAGCCTGTGACGGTGGTCGAAGAGGAAGAAGAGATTGCCGAGGTTGCAGAGGCGGAAGTGGAGGAGCCGGTAGCTGAAGGCGCGGCGCCTCTGGCACCTGTGGCGTCTTGATTTTAGGTGTTCAGATGAGTATGCGCCCCACCAATCGTATTGATCATTTCCTGCCTGTCCGTTTTAAGAATGGTGCGGTGGTTAAGCAGTTCTCCAAGCCCTGTGTGAAGTGCGGGCAGATGTTGCAAGCTCGGCATATGCACGGTATTGCGAGGCTGCTGGAAGACCATCTGGCCATGGCTGCCACTGCGCATTGCCCTGCCTGCCACACTCAGTTTGGTGTGGCTTGTGTCATCGACAACGAAAAGCGGGTACGGCGCGTTGTGCTGCCTCTCTTTTTATTCAAGCTCTACCTGCGAACGATCGCTATGCATCCGGATGAACTGGCTGCGCACGAGCAGGCATTGGCGGATATCGCCAAGGAACAGGCATCTGCCAATAGAGCCGAATCTGTGGACTATCCACGTGCCGATGCGATTATTGGCCGTTATGCCGATAAGCCTATCCCCGCCTATATCGTCGTGGATGGTCGGGAAATACCGTTTGATCGCATCGATGCAGATGGTCGTGTGGATACCGGCGAATATCTGCTTGATGGCTGTTTTGTCTACAAACCTGTGCAGTTGTAAGAACCTGTTTACGATCTTGCTGCGCAGCTGTCAGCAGGGTGAAGCGCAGTAAGATCGTGAATCGGTTGTAAAACCACGCCACCCAAACGTTTCTCACAAGGAAGCCACATGCCTCAACGCACTCCCCTGTTCGATGCCCACTTGGCCGCCAACGGCAAAATCGTTGACTTCGCAGGTTGGGAAATGCCGATCAACTATGGATCGCAAATCAAGGAGCACGAAACAGTTCGAACTGATGCCGGTATGTTCGATGTATCGCATATGACAGCGGTGGACGTGAGTGGTGAGCGGGCTACCGAGTTTTTCCAGAAGTTGATTGGTAACGATGTTGCCAAGCTGGGGTTTGAAGGCAAGGCGCTTTATTCCGGTATGTATAACAAAACCGGTGGGGTGATCGACGACCTGATTGTCTATCGGACTGGCAAGGGATACCGGGTTGTTGTGAATGCAGGAACGACAGACAAAGATTTGGCCTGGATGCGGCCGCTTGCCGCGTTGTTCCACGTGGAGCTGACACCGCGTCGGGACCTCGCGATGATTGCCATCCAGGGCCCGAATGCGATTGCAAAGACCAAGGCTGCCAAGCCGGATGCCGCAGCGCTTATCGATGGCCTGCAGGTTTTCCAGGGTCTTTCGCATGGCGAGTGGTTCTTTGCGCGTACCGGGTACACAGGTGAAGATGGCCTGGAAGTCTCTATGCCTGCCGCTGAAGCTATTCCGTTCTGGAACAAGTTGGTTGCTGCGGGTGTCGCGCCGGCGGGTTTAGGTGCGCGAGATACGCTGCGACTTGAAGCCGGTATGAATCTCTATGGCAACGAAATGGATGATGCCGTTTCGCCATTGGCAGCTGGTATGGGTTGGACAATTTCATGGGAGCCTGCAAACCGTGCATTCGTTGGCCGGGCAGTTCTGGAAAAGGAAAAGGCCGAACGTACAGCAGGCGCAGCGTTGCTCAAGCAGGTTGGCTTGGTTTACGAAGGCAAGGGTGTGTTACGCGGCCATATGAAGGTTGTTACTCCCGCTGGTGACGGAGAGATCACATCCGGTACCTTTTCCCCCACCTTGCAGGTCTCGATTGCCATGGCGCGAGTACCGTTGGCGGTGAAAGTGGGAGACGCTGTGCAGGTGGATGTACGTGGTACGTTGCAGCCAGCCCGTGTTGTGAAGATGCCGTTTGTGCGTAATGGCAAGAAGGTCTTTGAATAGTAATCCTTTGGGTGTAGGAAACCGGTTCCTGATCTACCACACGCAGCGATGGGCTTTAATCGCTGTTGTGCAGTAAATGCATGAGCCGGGTCGGGTCGGAGCACCAAACATCTCCTGCTTTATTCAATATGTAACTGAAGCAGACCCCCCTACAGATTTGGTAGAATCCGCGCCAATTCTTCTTGGCTTGCGGCTTCTATTCAAGAAGTACTTTCGTAACCGAATAATCTAGCCTGATTGGGCTGTCACTCGACGAGAAAACCATGAGCAATATTCCTAGCGATCTGAAGTACGTTGCCAGTCATGAATGGTTGCGCCTTGAAGCCGACGGTAGTGTGACCGTGGGTATTACCGATCACGCCCAGAGTTTGTTGGGTGATGTGGTGTACGTTGAACTCCCTAAAGTGGGTAACGTACTGACTGAGGACGAGGGTGCTGGCGTGGTTGAGTCAGTAAAATCTGCTTCCGATGTGTATGCGCCGATTGCTGGTGAGATTGTTGCAGTGAACGAGACTCTCGCTGATGAGCCGGATACGGTCAATTCCGATCCTTACGGCGAAGGCTGGTTCTTCAAGATCAAGCCCAAGAATGCCGGTGACCTGGAAGGCTTGATGAGTGCTACTGCTTACGCCGAGGAAATCGGGGCCTGAGACCCCAGATTCTGAGGGTGCATCCTCCCACCTACGTCCCCATGCGGACATAGAAGTTTTTAGAAACACCTACCGGCCGCTATCTGCGGCCGGTTTGCCATTTTCGTGAACGCCGCTCGGGCTTCAGTACCGCTGTGGCAATTGTTGAAGGGTCATACCATGACGCCGCTGTCCTCGCTTGAAAATCACAACGAATTCATTCATCGCCATATCGGTCCGGATGAGGCTGAAACCGCCAGCATGCTGGCTGCGGTTGGTGTCCAGTCGCTGGATGAGCTGGTAAAAGATACGTTGCCGGCTGCCATCCTGGGTGGTTCGCCATGTACTTTGCCCGATGCGGTAACCGAGGAAGCGGCGCTGGCTGAAATCCATGCGATTGCCAGCAAGAACGTGATTGCCCGTTCCTTTATTGGCATGGGCTATTCGGAAACCATCACGCCGAAGGTAATCCTGCGCAATGTGATGGAAAACCCAGGCTGGTATACCGCCTACACCCCGTATCAGGCTGAAATTTCGCAAGGTCGATTGCAAGCACTGCTGAATTTCCAGCAGGTGGTGCTGGACCTGACTGGGCTGGAGCTGGCAAATGCATCGTTGCTTGATGAAGCGACGGCCGCCGCTGAAGCGATGGCAATGGCTCGTCGGGTGTCCAAGTCAAAATCGAACCGGTTCTTTGTGGATCGTGAAGCATTGCCGCAGACCATCGATGTAATGAAGACGCGTGCCAAGGCGTTTGGTTGGGAATTGATCTTTGGTACAGCTGCTGAAGCCAAAGATCATGAAGTGTTCGGTGCGATGTTCCAGTACCCGAACGTAAATGGTGAAATCGCCGATCTGGAAGGTGCGATTGCTGCGATCAAAGCCATGGGTGGATTAACAGCGCTCGCTACCGACCCAATGGCCCTCGTATTACTCAAGTCGCCTGCTGCGCTTGGCGCTGATGTGGCATTTGGCTCAGCACAGCGCTTTGGTGTGCCAATGGGCTTTGGTGGTCCGCACGCGGCGTATTTTGCGACCAAGGACGAGTACAAGCGCTCGGTGCCGGGCCGTATCATCGGGGTATCGGTTGACAGTGCAGGCAACCCTGCCCTGCGCATGGCGTTGCAGACTCGCGAGCAGCACATTCGTCGGGAGAAAGCCAACTCCAATATCTGTACGAGCCAGGCACTATTGGCAAATATGGCGGGCTTCTATGCCGTATACCACGGACCGAACGGCCTGAAGCGTATTGCTGACCGAATCCACCGCCTGGCCGCCATCTTCGCCGAGGGTCTGAAGCGTGTCGGTGTTACCGTACAGACACGTTACTTCTTCGATACGGTGGTGGTCGAACTGGGTGCCAAGACGCATGCTGCCTATGAGGCTGCATTGGCGGCGGGCTACAACCTGCGCCATGTTTCCAGCAGCCAGCTGGGCATAAGCTTCGGCGAAACCGCTTCACGTGAAGATGTGAAGGCATTGTGGAACGTGCTGCTTGGTGAAGCTGCCAAGGCGCTGGATGTGGAATTGTTGGATCAAGAACGCGTGGCAGCTTTGCCGGCCAGTATGCTGCGTACCGATGCCATTCTCAGCCATCCGGTATTCAATGCCCATCATACTGAGACCGAGATGCTGCGCTTTTTGAAGAAGTTGCAGAATAAGGACTTGGCGCTTGATCACTCGATGATCTCGCTGGGTTCCTGCACGATGAAGCTCAATGCGACTGCCGAGATGATTCCGGTGACCTGGCCAGAGCTGGGTAGCATCCACCCGTTTGCACCGGTTACTCAGACGCGCGGTTACCTGGAATTGATCGAAGGCTTGAGCGAGCAGCTCAGAGCGATCACCGGTTTTGATGAAATCTGCATGCAGCCAAACTCGGGTGCTCAGGGTGAGTATGCGGGGCTGTTGGCGATCCGCCGCTATCACGAGGCGCGTGGCGAAGGGCATCGTAATATCTGCCTGATTCCGCAATCCGCACATGGTACCAACCCTGCGACAGCGCAGATGATGTCGATGCAGGTGGTGGTGGTAGCCTGCGATGAAAACGGAAACGTCAATGTTGCAGACCTGAAGGCCAAGGCTGAGCAGCACAGTGCCAATCTTGCCTGCCTGATGATCACCTACCCCTCCACTCACGGTGTGTTCGAAGAGGCGATTCGCGAGATTTGCGATGTGATACATAGCCACGGTGGTCAGGTCTATATGGACGGTGCCAACCTGAATGCCTTGGTGGCACTGGTGAAGCCAGCCGAGATTGGTGCAGATGTTTCGCACATGAACCTGCACAAGACCTTCTGTATTCCACATGGTGGCGGCGGCCCTGGTATGGGTCCCATCGGCTTGAAAGCCCATCTGGCTCCGTACATGGCCAACCATGTTGTTACGCCGGTGGATGGGCCGCACCGCGGCCAATCGGCTGTGTCGGCTGCGCCATTCGGGTCGGCATCCATTCTCGTTATTTCCTGGATGTACATTCGCATGATGGGCGGCAATGGTTTGAGGAAGGCCACCCAAACTGCCTTGTTGAATGCGAACTACATGGCGAAGCAGCTCTCCAGTGACTACCCAGTGCTGTACACCGGTAAGAATGGCCGCGTGGCGCATGAGTGCATTATCGATCTGCGCCCATTGAAGGCCGAGACAGGTGTTACCGAAGTGGACATCGCCAAGCGACTGATGGACTTTGGCTTCCATGCGCCGACCATGAGCTTCCCTGTACCTGGCACATTCATGATCGAGCCGACCGAGTCGGAATCGAAAGCGGAGCTTGATCGGTTCATCGAAGCCATGCGAACCATCCGTGCCGAAATTCGCAAGGTAGGCGCTGGAGACTGGCCGGCTGACAACAATCCGTTGCGCCATGCACCACATACCCAGTTCGCGGTGATCGGTCAATGGGAACGCCCATATAGCCGTGACGTTGCAGCCTATCCGCTTGCATGGGTACGCGAAAACAAGTTTTGGCCAAGCGTAGGTCGTATCGACGATGCCTATGGCGACCGGAACGTGGTTTGTTCATGTCCAAGCATCGACGCGTACAAGTAAGTGTGCTTGCTGTGGCAGCGAGTAGTCTGTTTGCTGCCACGGAAGTGAAACAGAATCAGCGAGCGATTTATTACGATGTCTACGGCCTTACTGCTGATGCAGTGAGGCATAGCATGGATAAGAACACGCCTATTCGTAGCGCCAGCGGTGTATTCCGCGGGGAGATGAAAACCTGGTTGGATTGGGATATAAGTTGGTGGCAACAAAATGGCAGTTGCCGCATTACGCGTGTTTCGGTGATGAGCAAGGCGACAACTACGCTGCCACGTTGGCAGGATGAAGCCAAGGCGCCCGTTGCGTTACAACAGCGTTGGAACGGTTTTATGAAGGCGCTGAAACAGCATGAGGCGGGTCATGCCAAGATCGCTCAGTCATGGGTGGATAAACTGATCCCAGGGCTGAGAAAGATATCGCCCAACCCAAGTTGTGAGGCACTTTATGCAGAAGCACGTCGTTTAGCTGCTGAGTACCAATCCAATAACCAGCGTGAACAGGACGAATACGATAAACGAACGCGCCATGGTGAAGCTGAAGGTGTGGTACTCCCCTGATACGGAATAGATGGCTACACATATTCCGCGTAGCCATCCAGGCAAAACAGAGTGTTTTGGTAGCCCGGCATTAGCCGGGCTTCTTTTTGTTCAACCAACTTGCTGGAAACATCGGCTTTTAAGCCTGCTATGCAAGCATCGAATTACGCTGGGATATGTTGTGAATTTTCGACCTGATATCAATGGACTGCGTGCTCTAGCGGTCTCAGCTGTCTGTTTCACTTCAACATGGCAGGGTTCCAAGGCGGCTTTTCCGGTGTAGACGTTTTCTTTGTCATTTCCGGTTATCTGATGACGGCAATTGTATTCAGTAAGCTGACTGCAGGCCGATTTTCACTGAGGGCATTTTACCTTGCCCGAGCCATTCGAATTGTTCCTGCACTAGCATTGCTTTGCCTGGCCGTATTGCTTCTGGGCTGGTTTCTACTGTTGAGTGTTGATTACAAGATATTGGGAAAACATGTGGCAAGCGCCATGGGTTTTTTCTCCAATACGGTGTTCTTTAAGGAATCGGGTTACTTTGATGTGAGCTCGCACGAGAAGTGGCTATTGCACACATGGTCACTTTCTGTGGAGTGGCAGTTCTATTTGCTTTACCCATTGATATTACTGTTGTTTAAGCGCTGTTTCGGTGCTATTCGTTGGGTTCTGTTGTCCCTTGCATTAGTTTCACTGGCCCTTTGCATTTGGGCGTCTTATTTCTACTCCCCGGGCTCGGCGTTTTATCTGTTACCAATGCGGTCATGGGAAATGCTTGTGGGGGGCTTGGTCTATTTGTTTCCCCTGGTTTTAACGTCCAGTACGCAGCGCTATCTCGAGTGGAGTGGGGTGGCGCTGATCTGTTTGAGTGTCGGCTTATTGAATGGCGAAAATGTGTGGCCAGGTTGGCTGGCGACGGTACCCGTGGTGGGTACTGCGTTGGTGATCTGGTCCGCACGATCACAGTCTGTACTGATGGGTAATTTGCTTGCGCAGCGTTTAGGAATGATTTCCTACTCGGTATACCTGTGGCACTGGCCTATCGTGGTTTTGCTGTCTTACATGGGGAAACAGGATGAAATCGCCTGGGTGGTTAGCGGGCTGCTTCTTACTGTGTTTTTGGGCGAATGTTCTTATCGATTGATTGAAGTACCTAGCCAGAAGCTTTTTCAGGCCAGGGTAAAGCGGCCCGGTTTGTGTTTGATTACGCTCATTGTCAGTGTGGCTGCAGTGGGCCGTGTCGTTTACAACGCAGATGGAGTACCAGGCCCTATCCGTTCGGTGAATAGCGATGAAAAGTAAATGCCCGGAGGCCAGCATCTATCGCCGTCGCTGGACAGTGTCCAAGCTGATTGACTCCTTATTATCGGAGTTCAGTCATGCTTGCAGTCCCCCAGCGCGCTTTTGTTGCCAACCAGCCCGTCGACATGCGCCGTTCTATCGATGGGCTGGCGCTGCTGGTTGAAGCGGTGCTCGACCGCTCACCGCTGTCGGGCGAGATGTTTGTGTTTTTCAATAAATCGCGCGACAAGGCCAAGCTGCTGTGGTTCGATCGCCATGGTTTCTGGATGGCATACAAGCGGCTGGAACGCGGTCGGTTCAAGGTGCCCGTTCCTGCCGACGCGATGAATTGGGCCGATTTGCTGTTGATCCTGGAAGGCATCGACCCTAAGACGCGACGCTTTAAAGCTGTCGCTGCAGGACGTGTGGCATAACAGCGAACCTGTGCACGTCAAGGTTCGCGGAACCAGGGCTACGCATGGGTTACCGGTATAATCGGCGGCATGACGCTGACCCAAGAGCTGGCTCACGCGCGCGTCGAGATCGACGCGCTCAAGGCCAATAATGAACACCTCCAATTCCAGTTGGAGCAGCTCAAGCGTCTCATTTACGGCCATCGCGCCGAGCGCATCGACACCCTAGCCGGTGCGATGACATTGCCGTTGTTCGATCAGTTGGCGTCAACGCCTGCCGCTGCACCGGATGTGACGACTATCCCGCATCATGTCCGACAAAAGCCCACGCGCAAGCCCATCCCCGGCCATCTGCCGCGCGAGATCGTCACACTTGATTTAACCCAGGCCGAGAAAGCCTGTCCCTGCTGTGGGGGTGAGCGGCACCACATCGGCGATGCCGTCAGCGAAAAGCTCGACTATGTGCCGGCACAATTGAGCGTACTGCAATACCGCCGGCCCAAATACGCCTGTTCTGCCTGT